>JANYCR010000464.1 GCA_025360185.1 Leptospiraceae bacterium
AAAAACCCTCTTAGAGCCTTTGCCGTTAATCGCAGTTCATATATCTACAATAGTAGAAATTTAAAAACCCTCTTAGAGAAATAAAATCATACTTATGGAATATTATCTACAATAGTAGAAATTTAAAAACCCTCTTAGAGATAGCGGACGCTATAGAATCAGAAATTATCTACAATAGTAGAAATTTAAAAACCCTCTTAGAGAGGTATTTTTGAAAATAGGCAGGTTGTTGGCTTGTTTTTTCGTTTTGATTCGAATTTTGCTTAGCCTGTAAGCAATTTAACATCCATCTACCCATCTTTTTTATAATAGAATCCATGAAGACGGAGGTTTGCAAGCTTTTTTTAGCTAAAACAGTTGAAATTCAAAATATCAATACATCTCTTTCTTGGTTTTTCGCATATCCGTATCGTGTGATCTTACAACTTGGACTCATATGAAAAATCATGATGCTATCGTCCTGCGAAAATCTTTTTTCAAAGTATTGTTTTATCTGTGTCTCAATATTGACAAGTGCTCTTTCGCTATTTTTTATCTCGAACAGAGAATACTGTAAACGCTCCCCATACTTTAACAAATACTTGGAAAACTTTGTTCTTAATTTGTCATCGCTTATGTCATAAGAAATAAGTAGCATCTTCACTCCGTTATCCGAAATAGCGGATAATCTGAAATAGGCTTACTTCGCATAAACGCACGGTAATACGATTGTGTATAAAGAAACATTTCTTCTTTGTATTTCATAATCTCTTGCACAATCCAGCTTGTATATTTTTTATTTTGATCGATCTTTAAAAAATACTGTCCTTTGCTTTCTGTAAAATCCTCTTCCTTTATTTGCCCAAGCGCATATGCGTTCTTAACCTTTCTATCAATGATACATCGGAATGGTTCGACTAAATCACATACTAATGATTTTCTCTGGTAAAAACTTTGGTGGTAAATTCCTTTATATACATCAAACCCATACAGGTTTAACATCCCCTCCATGATATTAAAAAGATAAGTGTAACCTATATCTAAAATTACATTTGTCTTATCAATCTTGGCTCTCGGTTTTCGCCCTTTCCAATCCAAATCAGCAAACCAAATTTTGAAAAACACTCTCGAAGAAATTCCCTCTGTTCCAAGAATCGTTTTTAAATTTAACTCACTCATCTCCGTGCTCTGATACTTCTCTAAGTCCGCAATACTCGTCTTAGCCGCAAGCGACTTATCTCGAATACTCTTTAAAAGCAAAGTCTGGTTCTCAATTTTATTTTTTACAATATGCCATGCCAGTTCTAGACTTTTGTATTGGTATTGCTTTTCTCTCAGTAAAAAATTCCCCTCCGCAGTGGAGTTCCAAACTCCAATCAATTTTATACTGTAAGAAAATAAATAAATCGAGAATCCAAACTTTTTACTTCTCTGAATGATTCCAGATGTAATAGTCGTGCCACCAATAATCCAAAGGGAAAAAATTCTATGACAGGAATGCTGCATAACAGTCTTACCTTCTCCGTCTTTGATTATTACATTATCATTCTTAAAAGACACAGCTTGCCCCTCTGTCGCAAACGAAATCACAATACTTTTTTCTTTGAAGTCAGGTAAACTTAACATAGGCTTTGATCGCATAAATGCGAATAGACGCACTTCTTACATTTTTCTACATTCGCTTTAAAATTCGGATCACTCAAATCAAACGAATGAATATCTTCTATTAACCGCTCAAATTTTTCAAACATCACTTTGTCTTCCTCCGGCAAAGGTATTGGATAATTCTTATTATGCATTCTATCGTGAATTACAATTTTCTCTACTTCATATCCAAGTTCCAAAAGTCCAAAATACTGCGCATACACTTGAAACACAAACCCATCGTAAATCTTTGTAATCTTATATTTTCTTTCTGTTAATTTCTTTGCCGAAATATCAAACACATCTATCTTTCCGAGAATATTATACTTCTCACAATAAACGTCAGTTCCCATAAGCACTTTCTTTCTTGTCGAATAAGTTCCTTCGTCTATCGTTTCATGTGCTGCACGTCCTTCTGTCTGCTCTTTTGAACTATACATCTCCTGACTCATCCCTCCATGTACTTGGTGAAAGTAAATCGACCGTGGACAAAAGATGAAATCATTTAAGAATGAGATAGGGATATAGGTTTCCAATTTATTTCTTCTTTTTTAGTAATTTCTTTTTTTCTAATGGTAAAAAATTTTCTTTTGTGATTATACTTTTCCCTAATTCTTTTTCTGTTTGTTTACGAGCGTTACCCGCAACACGTCCACCTCGCTTGGCAACTTTTCTATTCTTTTGAAAAGTATCCGGTTTTTCCTCTTTCGAAATCTCTGTTGTGACTTTTTCTCCAAGCATTGTGAAGATTAACTCTAAGTCTGTCATGTGATCACGCAAGTTTTGATTTTTTTTCGTAAGTCCTTTTACTTGTTTGTATTCATTTGGAGTTAAACCAAAAGTAGCTTTCGAAATCTCAGAGGTAAGAATTGCATAATCTTTTTCAGAATCAATTCCTCGTTCTTTCCATTCATCAGTAAGATTCTGGCGAATTGCAATCCCACGAAGCCTCTTATCGATCCAATCTTTAGAATATCCTTTTTGCTCATAAAGTTCCTTCATTCTCTCTTGTGCGAGTTCCGGGTTTTCAATTTCCTCAATCCTTTCATATCCCACTTTAGCTAACCATTGTTTAAATGGCTCCGCTTTAGGAGAGGGGATAGATTGGATTAGCCGCAATAATTGCTCTGTATCAGCAACGTCTGTCAGTCTCATTTTTCCATCAGGAGCTTTCATTTTCAAACCGTTACAATTTGTAACGGTTTCATTTCCTTCCCCTTTCAACCGCTTTTTCAACACCCGCCAATAAACCTGTGGATTTGGACTATTTGTTAAAATAGCAATTACATCCACAATCGCAAAATACCATTTTTCCTCAGACTCATCCCAATGAGTCCTCACCTTTTTACTTTCAAATAATTTTATACTTTTTTTCATTATGCCCTTCTAGTTAGTTTAAAATTTCCAGTCCGCGTTTTGCAATGTTGTACGCGGCGACTTTGTCATTTGAGTCTAATCCTTGTAAGTCCATTGGGTTTTGCTTATTATGATAACTGCAATGTTTGCATTGGAATATTTTATTTCCTTTATCTTTGTTGTAATCATCATCGGATGAGTCTTTATATGCTTTTTTACAACAGGAAGGACATCTAAGCCCATGAGCAAAAGAAGGCTCACCTTTTCCATTCACTTTCACAGATTTCCCATCTTTAATATCACATTTACTTTTTGAATCAGGAAAATAAATGATTCCAATTTGTTTATCAGCTGTTTTGATTTTCCATACTTCCTTAATTGGTGGCACCAAACCTATTGTTTGAAATTTTCGATTCAATGCATGTTCGATTGGATTCTCAATCATTCCATGAAATTTACTTCTATGAGATTCAACTTCACTGAGTCCCAAGAACTCCAAGGAGAGTATTCCAGGAAACTTTTGGTATAAGTGATGAATCACCCCAATCATGTTTGCTGAAATATTTTTTCTATAGTTAAAAATGTCCTCTTGCACTCTTCCAGAATTTTCTTTATCTTTTTCAAATGATTCTTTTAGGATTGATTTGATAGTCTCCCAATTTTTGATTGAATTATAAATCTTATTTCCATGAAAAATAGTTTCCCCTTCGACTTTAATTTTGAAAGAATCTTGTGGATCGGGCATTTCATCTAAGAATTCAATTTTTACGGCAGAGTTAGAAATTAATCTATCTACAATCTTTCTTCTAGCATTTGATAAATTAAGATTTAGCTTTGCACTAATATCACCATTCGATACTATATATCCATTTATCAGCTTTGAAATACTCAAATCTAATGCAGGAACATTTTTTTTCTCAAAGATTTCTTTAAGAACTTCTTGGAATTTATCATCTTTAAAAGTTCTTTTATAGAGTTCTTCATTCAAAAAGTAAGAAAGATTTTGAATTGCCTTATATTGTTTGGGAGTTCCATCCTTGAGAAATCCTGTTTTTTCAAAATCTAATTTGTCTTCTTTAAATTCTAAAACTTCAAAGTATTGTAAACTTAAATCTTTTTTTATTAGGCAAAGAGTTGCAAGTTCCACTTCCCCTGTATCAATTCCATAAAGCCAAAGCTCATTTTTATCTTGCAGAAACTTCTTAGTTTCTTTATTGAATTTGTCAATCTCAGCTTCCTCTGTCTTTACATCTTGGAAGGAGAAATTGATTTCTGGGGTCAGTGCATTTTCTAAGAAAGAAGTTGTCAGAGTAAATTGCGGATGTAAATATCGATTCTTTTTATCTTTATCATACAACTCAGTTCCCTCACCATATTTATCAACTCTTGTCGCTTTTGGTTCTCGCCAGAGAATTTTAATTTCTGGATTAAGGCGTAACGGAAATTTTTGTGTTTCATTTTCGACATCCCAAAATTTCAACCAGAGTTTGGTATGAGCTTTCAGATTGCCTTTGTCTTTTTTCCTTAAATCGTAATTCGTAATAAAAAATCTTTGTGCATTACAATCAGAAAGAATTTTCTCCAACTCTGTTTTAGGAAACACTTTCTTGCGCAGATAACAACATTTCTCCAATGCTGTTTTAAATTTCTCTTCTGTGTCAAAATCTGGTTTTAAAACTTCTTCTTCAAAATTTGAGGGTAATACTAATTTTCCGTCTTCTCTGTTTTTTCGAACATAGTCCGTTTGTAAAACGTCTTTGTAAAACGAAATTAATTTCTTTTCGTCCCGAATTTCCTCTTGTCCATTTTTGATTTTGAAAACATGTTCTCCAAAATCTCTTTCTTCGTATTGCCACTTATTTTTCTTTTTTAACTCTTCTTTAATCTCTGGAATAAAAGTATTCCCATTTACTCCAAAACACAATTTTCGTAATGCTCGATAAGTCAGTGATTCAAAATAGTATAATACAATCAAATCCGTATTAGCCTCTCCCAACGAAGTTATTTTTCGGTAGGCTTCTTGTGCATTATTCTTTGGAACCAAGATCAATTCATGTTGATTTTCTTTTTCTATTAAGAAAGACCAGTATTTTAAACGCTTAGAATCAATTTTTTCTTTCTCGATTCCCTTGCAACGAGCGATTAGGCGACCTCGTTTCATGGCAATGTCTTTGTATATTTTACAAAACTTTAAATACTTTGCAAACCTTTCTAAGGGTTCATCTCTTTTGCTCGGTCCTTGAAAGAATAATTTTCCTCTCTGTTGGCGTAGCTTACTTACCTCTTCTTTTAAGTTCTTATATCTTGGCGAATCTTTACTTGTCTTATTGATTTCATCTCCCTTCCTCTTTATCTTTTCCGTAAATTCTTTATAAATTTGAAAAGTCTTACGATTGTAATCCTCACTGTTCTTATCTTCTGAACTAAAAAGAAAATATTTTTCTATTGCTTCCTCATACGGCACACCTTGCGAAACAACTTCTTGAAAAAATTTCTTTTGCGTTGCTTTGAATACTTTTAGAATCGGATACAACGTTTCTAAAGTGATCGGCTTTCCTTTTTCAGTTTGCTGTAATTCACCGGACTCTTTAAATTCATACAGGAAAATGTTTTTCTTCTCTTTTGTAGCCTGATTAAATTCTTCCTTTAAAAATTTTCCTCTCTTTAAAAAATCCAAATCCTCTTTTTTAAAAAAGAGAGAATCAACAGAAAGTTCTTTTTTAGTCTCTCTAATCTCTTTCTCAAAATCTTTTTCCTTCTTATTAATCGTATAATAATTAAAACTAGCCTTAGCCAATTCAATTCCAGAAGATTGTGCGGGTAACGTCCATTGTTCTGCTTTACTTAAATTTTCTTTAAATAATACGATTGTCTTTTTCAATTTCTCTTTTTGGTTTTCATCATCCTTATCATTCGCTTCTTCGATAAATTTTTCTAAGAAGGGTAAATAATCCCTGGTTCCTATTCTATAAATCATTTTTCCTATCTCAGCTTTGCGAGTGAGCAATTCTTTTTCTCTGAAAACTTCTCGCACAAGATTTTGTAAAATAACATCCCAGTAATTTGTAAATGTTTCGAAAGTTGCGTTTAGATAACTAACGTCAGAGAGTTTGAATCTTTTTTCTTTGGTCTTTGCATTCTTATTTTCTTTTCTGTCTTCTTTTTTAGATTGCGGAAACATTCCTTTTAATTGGGAAGCCATACTGCCAGAAATATTTTTATTCTGTTGAGGATTTTCTTTGTTATCCTCTGATTTTTCAAATTGATTCGTGTTTTTCCATTCAAAGTATTTATCCTTTGTAAATTCACGTAACCATCTCCAGTGAACTGTTACTGTTTTTTTCAGTTTTTGTTTATCTGCATAAATGTAATTCTTTAATAAGTTAGATAAGTCTTGTCCTATTGTAATAAGATTGGTAAGACTAGCCTCGGCTTCTTTCTCATTACCAAGTTTGGTAACTTGCTCTTCCAGTTCTGGAGCATTACCCGCCTCCAATTTAAACCGTATCGTCTTCGTTATCTGATATTTTTCCATACAACTCTCCTGCGTAGATATAATTGCGGATATAAAATCTCAGTTTTTAATAACATTCCATAAGGAAAACTACAAATTAAACAAGTAAAGAAAAAAGATAATAGAATTAATGTGGGTAATGTTTGTTATCCGTATACTGTGATATTTTCCTGTTAATTTGGAATACAGTAGAGGAAGATTTACTTTCAGCTAAATTAAGCGGCTAACGAACCGTTTTCTTCTAATTTAAAATAGTTCTTATAAATTTTAAGAATTTTTTCTACATCACGAATTTTACAAAAAGTTGAAAATTTTGCGTGATGCTGAAAATCAATAAATGCCTGTTTGAAATCATTTACAATGTCACTAGAACTTGTAATCAAAATATATTCATATTTAGAACTAAGTTGATTTAAAATTACGGATTCATCATCTAAGGAAAAAAGAATTTCAAAATAGGCATATTGTTTTGCAAGCTTCTGAGTCCTTTCCCAACGTTTCCATTGGATTTCATTTGAATATATTTTTTTACCTAGAATTCGAGTATGAAACAGAAGACTCGGATCGGGTATTTTAGAAAGTCCGTTTCTAAGTTCAATCAAAGCAACATTTCTAATTTTTTTAAATCCAAAAATTAATTTCCCAGGAATCTTAGGATTGATTGTAGGTGAATTATTGTTCATGGTCTAAATTTCTTTTCGGTATGATCCATGATTTGACTGTTGGTCATAGAATCATTTGGCTCTTTCTTAAAAATTTTTTCTACCTTCTGAAATGCATCCGCAGAAATCAATTTTTCTTTCTCATTTTGTTTTTCTTTTAATTTAAACGGGTCATTAAAGATTTTCTCATATATCCAAGTAGCCAACGCGCCCCATATAGTCACTTCTTCAGATGCAACACGATCAATCTCATGAGTCATTCCTTTATAGGACTTAGTAAACTCTTCATCCGCTATCTGCTCTAATGTTTTAATTTCGTTTTCTGGGAATAACCAATTACTCATGAATCAACCTCTTTTATTCTCTTCCGTTTATGTCCTATTAAAAAATCTAGCATAACTATTGACAACTCATTTATTTTCGTTTTTTCACCTGTAGCTGTCATTTTCAACCCGTTACAATTTGTAACGGGTTCATTTCCTTCCTGCGTCCTCACCTTTTTACTTTCAAATAGTTTTATACTTTTTTTTATTTTGCCCTCTTACTCTTAGTTAGCTTAATATTTCCAATCCACGCTTGGCTATGTTCATTTTTTAGATATTCCCATTGTTTAGCGGTTACTCCAAATAATGCGAAATTAAACCTATCGATTTCGAGAGGTTTAAAATTTGGGTCTTACTTTTTTTGTTTTACATTTTCTTTTTTAGCTTTTTGGGATGCAAAAACTTTCATTTTTTCACTCCACTGCTTTCTATCAACAGACCATAAATCCCATTCCTCATCCGAAATGAATAAATCTAAATCTGACTTTTCCTTTCCATCAGCTACCCATTGTTTGATATGTTCATACATAATAATTCCCTTTCGAGCAATGTTGTATGCACCATTGGCATCAGCGTCTTTAGGCATCTTAGGATTTTCTTGCTGTTCGTATATACGAGAATCATAATGCTCTCCCTGTTCATTTCTAATTGGGGATAATAGAAAGTTGTCGTCTTGGTTTTTACTCATATCAGCA
>JANYCR010000469.1 GCA_025360185.1 Leptospiraceae bacterium
GAATATTTTCTTAAGTTAATAATATTAGATAAATCTAATGAATTAATAGAATCAATAGCCCGCGGTAGCGAACCCACCGTTAGGTGTACCCCATCTTCAGCGCTGGGCACGCTGGTCGCTCACCTTGCGTAAGGTGAGTTAGTAAGTGGCATTTTTATCTGCATATTTGAAATATTATTTCTAAATATTGAAATCCTTTTTATGAAAATTAAATTTTTACTTATTAACACCAGGGACTAAGAACCATATTCCCCATTCACGTACGAAATCCAACTTGATCGGAAAAGATTTTTTAGTCAGAAATATAGTTGCACTTACATTCGCAAGCGTTTTATCCTCATTATACTTAATGGACTCAACTTTATACTTTGTAAAATCAACTTCATTGTAAGGTAGATCTGCCAGGGTCATTAAAGTTAAATAAAATCGTGAAGCTAAATAAATTTCTGTGATTATAAATGGGCTATTAATTATATCATCTATGCTTTCGCTTTTATGAACTCCTAGATATCGTACCATCATAAAGAAAAATATCTGGTCAATTCCTGAGAGTTTGGTTGAAACATATTGGTTAAATCCTGATTCATTGTTCGGAAACCTTGTCTTAGCATCACTGAATACGTTAATAACGTTTTCTGCAGTAGTCTTTGCATATGGATATATCTTTAATTTTATTGTCGGTGAGTAATGAAATCCAAATTCTAAGATGTCCATTTCATTAACAGAAATTGCCATTAAGTCAAGTCTGTTCTTCAGGCTAATCGTCGCTGCCTCTTCGGTTAGATTCTTAGTTTTGGGAATTAAATTAATTTCTCGAATAATATCTGCCGTTGGAATGGCAGCACTCACAGAAGACAAATTGAGCCATTTTAAAGTAGTCATTCCGATTAATTTGCCTGATTCATTAAATACTGGACCACCACTATTTCCAGGGTTCACAGGGATAGAAAGTTGGATGTATCGTTTAACACCGTTTTCTCCTCGGTCGATTAGAAGCTTTGAGTTGCTTACAAGACCTTCCGTTATCGTTAAGTTTGGCTTACCCAATCTTCCGGCTATACCTGGATAGCCTATAGCATAAGCTACTTCCCCTTCACCCGGTTCATAAGCCTGGATGTTAATACCTTTGAATTTTTCAATGCCCGGAAAACTAATAATCGCTATGTCCTCAAAATCATTTACTCTTAACACTTCAGGCTCAATGTACTTGTTGTTTATCTCTAGTCCAAATTGTCCGGCTGTAATTACATGATAGTTCGAAATTAAATAATTTTTTCCCTGATAACTCACGATAAAGGAAGAACCATTTCCTGAATACTTTCTATCATAAAAAGAATGTACGATAGGAATAAGTTTCGCATTATTATTAAATATTTCTTGCGGTTTTAGGCTGGTTTGCGCTTTTTTTTCTCCGGACTGACAAGATAAAATAAGCACAATAAGAAAGAAAAGGATATTTATTTTCATTGGCTCCCCTTTGTGTTGGTAAATGTAAACTAAGACTACGCAAAATCATGTTTCTCTTAGCAAGCATTTTTTCAAATTTGAATTTGAAATTATCTTTCCCAATAGGAGGAGTAACTATATTAACCCCAATTTATTTTAAAAAAAAAATTCAAGTATTCATTTTATTTTCTGTATTATTTTAAAAGGTTTTTAAAAATTACCGTTATGAGAATATTTCTAATCCTATTTTTATCCAGTTTTACAGTTATTTACTCTGACGATTTTAATTATTCACAGTATGAAAGCATTAAGTCCGAGGATTTTAAAAAAATAATCAGTGAAAATACAAAGAAGGGCAACGGACCAACCCTTTATCAGAAAAAAGTTGAGCTACAAATTCCTATAAAAGAATTACCTAGAATTATAACACAAAAGGAGAAACCAAAACTTGATTCGGTAGTAGCCGCAGGTAATCTGAGTGTAGATAATGCTAAGTATTTTAACTATTTTTTTAGAACTAGCATCAAGGATCAGAAATTTTTATTCATTTTACAGAACGCATTACTTCGTGATTTTTGGGAAAATATAAAAGTAAATGATAAACCGTATTTATATGTATCATTCGTGAATCATTCAAGTGAGGAAAATGAATCAACTCTTCTAGTAAATGCATTTAAGACAGAGGAAGAGAAGCTTGGAAAAATTCCAACTGATTCAGATTTAATTAAGGCAATCCAAGAAAATGATTTTGAGAAAGTAAAATCTCTTGTAAAGAAAAAAGAAGATTTAGAAACAAGAAATCGTATTGGAGAAACTCCACTATTAGTTGCATCGAGTCGAAAGGACAATAAGATTGCAAAGTTTTTAATTAAGAAAGGCGCCGATATTCATGCAGTTGACAACAAGAAACAATCCGGCTTGCATATTGCGAGTGCAAATGGCGATCTCGAATTAGTAAAACTTCTAGTTGAAAAAGGAGCGAATATCAACGGGTTAAATTATTTTAATCTAACCCCATTTACCAGCTCCATTTGGAGTGGTAACTTAGATGTGGCAGAATTCTTATTAAACTTTGGATCTTCTATTAATACCCTTGCTCTACCCGGCTATAATATAATTCACCTGGCTGTATTCTCTAAGAATGTTGAAATGCTTAAGTTTTGTCTAAAAAAGAAAGTTGATATTAACGCAAAGGATAATCAGGGTCGATCCCCGCTCATTCATGCGATCATTTTGGAAAACGAAGATCTATCAAATTTACTTTTAGACTCTGGGGCAAATCTCACTCAAACAGATAATGTGAATGAGCCTCCGCTCAGTTACACAGCTGCATTGGGAGTGCATGAGATTACAAAGCGATTACTCAAGATGGGGGCAAAAATAGATCGCAAAGGAGCACAGGGAAATACAGCACTCCATTGGGCTGTGATAAATAGTGAAATTACCATGGTTAAATTACTAGTAGATGCTAATGCTCTTCTGGAAATTAAAAATGACGAAGGAAAAACACCAATGCAAATCGCGAAGGAAAAAAACTACTTTTTGATCGAAACAATGTTGAATAAGTAAAAATTTTACCTGGTTGGTTCAAAGCATCTCCATACAAAAGGGAAGCAATCCATTATTGCTTTAAGTTTTTAATTTGTGGGATAGAATTATAGATAAGTTGAATGCGATTTACTAGAAACAAAATGTTAATTATACCAGAAAAACTTTTTAAAAAGATGAGTCATTTTATAAACTTGAAATGGCTCAAAATTTATACACTTACTTTTGCATTTTCTACCTGTCAGGAATTAACAATAACAGAGAATGGATTTGTGCAAGAGCAACCTAAAGTCCAAAAAGCTATTACTGTAAAATTAGATGGTATAAATAGAGCCAGTTTTTATAAGCCTGTTGTTGACTTTAAATTTTTCATAAATAAACCACAGGGGTTAATCAATATCCGAATCATTCCTTTTATAAAAAGACAAAGGATGATACACTTTCAATTGATTTGCCCGCAGGTGAATATTTTGCCAGATTAGATATTCAGGATAATCGTTTTTATCCCCCATTCTATTCAGAATTTAGTAGTTTTCAAATATATTTTGGAGATATTCCAATGTGGCATCGTGATTCTATTTTAAACAGGGAGGATACATGTATGGTAGATTCCCTGAGCACTTCTGATCCAAATGGAAATATTCGAAAAATTTATTGTCCGAAAATAAAGATAGACGCAAATTCAAAATATAATTTTAAATTCAAGATTGCCTCAGCGACAGAAATAAATTATGGAGCCACAGGAGCAATTTATGGTATTGCAGGTATAATTTCGATTAGATCTTTTTCTCCCGCAGGTTTAGGAGTATTTTTATTTACAGGTTTCGTAAATCGTGAGAGGAAGATTACGCATTCCCTTGGAGAAATTGAAATGTTTTCGCCTGATAAAATTATATATCAATAAAATACTGATTACTTTTTATTAGGAGTTAGTTTTAAGGAGAGTTTTTTTGTGGAGAATAGGTGTTCATGGATTTTTTAGTGTATGCCGCCCACCGCTCTGACGGAACGGTC
>JANYCR010000521.1 GCA_025360185.1 Leptospiraceae bacterium
AAAATATAAAGTAGCTTCATTCCAATCTGGTGCATAAACTTTCTATAATCTAAATAGGAATATCCCAGTTCATATACTTTCTTTTTTTCAAAATCTATGTAATGAAAAATTACATAGTGACTTTTCATATCTTGACTTTTACGGTATCGTCTTGTATTTGTATCTTGCATTGGAATCAGAAAATTTAAAACTTCTGTCTTTAAGGCAACTCCGTCTTTGTCGCTAGAATCAATATGCTTTTGAATTGCTTCCTTAAAGGGTAGAAAATCTTCCTTTTCTTTATTTAAAAATTCTTGGAGACTAGTTTTAAAATTATTATCAGCCATTTGCTGCACTTTATTGTATCTATAAAATAAAAAGCGGTCTTTCGATTGTATGAATTGATCTACATTTGCTTTGGATACACCTGTGTCAGGATCAAACTTTTCCAGATAGTTTTGAATCAAACCGCTGTAACCTGCTACATATTCACTATCCTTAATTTTAAGATTTTGTAATATTTGATTTAACTCTAAAAGCGAAGCTTCCTTTGATTTTTTAAAAGACTCATATACAAACGAGTTAATCAAATCGTATTTGAATTCTTTTGACAATTCTAGGTTATCCACATTATGATTAAATTTATACGCATCTTGCTCAGGATCATATTCAATGATATACTTGAGGTCATCCGATTTATGATTGGCTTCCATAGCAAGCATAGATTGACTCTTATGAAGCAAATCATAAGTAGCCTCCATTTCATGCATCACAATATAGCTAAATATATTATAAACTACCATGAAGCTAACAAAGCTTACCCCTACAATCTTAAACATAAAAGTAGTCTTATCACTTGTCTTATTGATATAAGAAACAATCACCATGAATAAACCAACGATAGTAAATAAACAGAATATGCTGATATAAACTGTTCTAGAAACAAGTCCTGTCTTATTTAAAACATTTACGATAGACGGAATGAGAAGCGTTAAACCAAAACCAATCCCAATGAGTATAAGTGCAAATTTCTCTCCGGACTTAGTAATAAACATCTTCCAAATAGCAACAACTGTAATAATAAAAACATTTAATAGAATTACTCCACCATATACCTTTAGGGCTAATGGCGAATCAACTTCATAATAATGCCCTCCAAAATCATAAACAACATCCGCTCCCGCAGATTTAAAAATTAAAAATGCATCTAGTGCTAGAAATATAAATCCCTGCACATATAAAAATCCTTTCGCTAATTTAGGATGAGTATTCGTTGGAAAATGAAAGAAAATTTGGATCGTAAAGTAATGATTAAATGTAATGGCTACTAGTAAGTAAACTCGAATCCATTTAGAAGGAAAATAAATTCCCTGAACAAGAACATAGCCGAAAGCCAAAGACGCGGCTGTGGCAAAAATTGCTATCAGGTATTTAGTTGGAGTAGATTTTGAAGGAAGTAACGAAAGAAAAATGGCTATTAACCCAGACATTAAACAGCCTGACAGCACACCGATTGTATAATAGTTTATATAAAAATTTTGAATTAAATCCAAAGCAGCCCCCTAACTTTACAGCAAGAAGTAAGTTTCATTATATTTTTATTTCTGTAAAGCTAAATCTTTCTTCATTTTGATTAAAAGTATTGCAAAAAGAAGTTATTTTATGATTTGCTCTTTTCTCCGGCTAAGGGAAACTAAGGATAGATATTAGAATATTCTATTTCGAGTAAAAGGTATGAGAAATGACAAGAATAAAAGTTTTATGAATGGCAAATTTAAAAATACGATTTCGGGGTGCTTATTACTCATAATTTCTTTTTTTTACTGCAAAGAAAGCAAACCACATGTTTTTTCCAAAGGGCTAATGCCGATTAAGTGGGAAGGAAACCTAGAAAGTTCTAAGGACTGTGGAGTTTGCCACAAAGAAATCTATGCCGAGTGGGAAACTACAAGGCATAAGGTAGCCTTCACAAATGAATTATATAGAGAAAGCCATGAGAGAGAACCGCTTACCTGGTGTGTGAATTGCCATGCACCAATGATGAAGGCTAACGGAGACTTGGAGAAAATAGAAGATAGAGTTTTTAAAGAGGAGGGAATTTCCTGTATTGTATGTCATAAGCGAGGAGATAAAATTCTAACGGCACGTATTCCAAGTAAGCCGCAAGAACACAAATACATTGAAGTCAAAGAAATGAGGCGCTCTGAATTTTGCGAAAACTGCCACCAGTTTAATTTTCCAGTTGGAACAGGGAATGTGCCGCACAAAAACTTCAAGTATTCAGCCCAACCAATGCAAAATACTTTTACAGAATGGCAGATGAGTTATTTCTATGGAAAAGAAACTTGTCAGGATTGTCATATGAAACCAAAAGATGGCTACAAGACTCATAGTTTTCCAGGAGGGCATAATCGTGATTACCTAGAAAATACTTTCTCCGTTAATCTAGAAAAAATTTCAAACTCTGACGTTAAACTCACAGTAACCGCAAAACGCCTAGGTCATGCCTTTCCAACAGGAGATTTATTTCGCACTCTAATCATAAAACTACTCGACAAGAAAAACCAGGAAATCAAACGTATTGTCCTTCGCTATGAATACGATGAAGTAGAGTCAAATCGAAATAGCGAAACTCTTTCTGCTAAACGCCTTCGTGAGCGTAATATTATTACTCCGCCAGTTGCCCGGGAAGATGCTTATTATATAAAAAATATTTCTTTGTCGAATTCCGACATGGAAAGAATTGATTCCTATGAGCTTTCGATGAATTATATCAATGAATCTAATAAATTATTTTCAAGCGTAGAGGATAATACGAGCAAGCTTGTATTTAAGTTTCAAAAATTACCACCGATGAACACCGATGGGCACCGATGAGGAATTTGCCATAGAAGTATGGAGTGTTAATCAAAACAGTGGAATTTGAATATTTACTTTTTTACGAAAGTGTTTTAGGTGCTATTATATATTCACTATTACTAACACGAAGATTATTTTTCTCTGACTTTGAATTTTTTCTAGATTTACTTTTCATAACTTTAATTCCATTTCTAAACATTACTTTCTATTTAAAAAACTCTTCGGTAGGATGTACATGCTCATACAGTCGCTATGATTTAGCTTATACTTTCCTCTGTATGACTTTATTTTTAATTTCCTTTTTAAAAGTCATTTATTTTTATTTTAGAATTAATTTTAAAAACATCTTCATTTTTCTATTTTTTCTAGTTATTTTCTG
>JANYCR010000568.1 GCA_025360185.1 Leptospiraceae bacterium
TAAAATTCTTTCACCGTCTACAGTAATTGCCATACCACCTGCTTGCTCGGCAAGAAACGCCATCGGGGAGGCTTCATAGAGTAATCGCAATTATGATTTCTGGTCTGATTCTGTAAAAGCCTATATCCGTAAGATTAAAAATATTGAAAATAATAATAAACCAAAGACGCTTCGTTACATTGGTTCTTTAGTAGCGGATTTTCACCGTAATCTCCTCAAAGGTGGAATCTTTCTTTACCCGGAAGATACAAAGTCTAAGATTTATCCATTGGGCAAATTGCGATTACTCTATGAAGCCTCCCCGATGGCGTTTCTTGCCGAGCAAGCAGGTGGTATGGCAATTACTGTAGACGGTGAAAGAATTTTAGATACAGTCCCTACAAGTCTTCACCAGAGAACTACTCTTATCACTGGCAGTAAAAAAGAAGTGGAATTCTTCCTTGAATACACAAAGAAATTTAAAAAATAAAGTAATCTAGGTCTATTTGTGTTTCCTGTAAATATTGATTGGTATTTCATTCAGTTTCGAGGCTATGAAGGGCATTGGGCTGTTGCTGTTCTTATTCTTGGATATTTTCACCAGAAAAGTCGTTCTCTAAATGCAGGTTACAAGCTAGATTGGTTTAGTACAGCCTGGGCTGTTGCGATTCTTTCAGCCATTTTGTTTGCCCGTCTATTTCACTTTGTCTTTTGGGATACAAAAAATTTTCTTCAAAATCCATTTATCTTTTTTTATCCTTTCGGTGGCTTCGCGATATTAGGCGCTACCGTTGGCACAGCCCTTGGCGCCTGGCTTTATTGCAGGAAAACGGGCATTGACTTTCTAAGCTGGTGCGATTCTTTAATGGTTCCGCTTACCTTGGGGCTAGCTATTAGCAGAATTGCTTGCTTTTTAAATGGGGATGCTTATGGACTTCCGACATCCTCTATTTTTGGCGTAACATTCTCTGAGGACAGTGATGCATGGATGACTGAATGGCGTTATTTGCATCAATTCTATGTTAACCACGAAGACCCATTAGCCGTTATTTCCCAGATGTTTAGTAAGTATATAAATCTCGCAGATATCCCACTTCCTAATTCACTATCTCATTTGAAAGAAATGGGAGTCACAAACCTTGCCGAGTTAACTAGATATTATCCGCCAACTGCAACAGGCAATTATAAAGCAGAACTAATCAAGCTCGGACTTTCTCCCTTTCCTGTAATTTATCCTCCTGTTCATCCAACGCAACTTTATGAAATGGGAATTATGTGTATTGTTTTATGTATTATGTACCGGATTGATAAATTAGATTGGGCTAAGCGGAAACAATTTTTTATATTTTGGATATTTTATGGAAGTAACCGGTTCCTAGTAGAATTCTTTAGAGGCGATCGAAATTTAGTTTTTGGAAATTTTACTTACGCACAATTTATTTCTTTATCTATAGTTTGTTTTGCTGCACTTGGTTTACTCACACAGATGTATTATTCTTCAAACAAAAAAATCGGATCATAATAAAAATTAAAGGAAACAATATGCACGAATTTCTAAAAACTATTTCTCTCTTAGTTTTTGTCGTTCAACTTATAGGGTGTGCTGGGAATAAAAAAATATTTCAAGCTGTAATAAAAGGCGATGAAGCAAAGGTCAGCCAATACTTGAGTGAACAAAATGATGTTAACGTCAAAGATGATTCAGGCAGCAACCTATTAATCTATGCTGCCGGACATGGATATGTAAGTATAGTTAAAATACTATTAGCCGCAGGAATTGATGTGAACGCTAAGAATAAATTAAACGGAACTGCTCTTATGAACGCATGCAATTTCGGGCACGATGAAATTGTAAAGATGCTTTTAGAAAAAGGAGCTGATGTAAATGTCGCCGATACTTTAGATAGAACTGCCCTTATGTTTGCCATTGCCCGCTATAGGATTGAGATTACCAAAGAGCTATTCAAATACAAACCAAATGTAAATATAAAAAATAGAGAGGGGCATACACCGCTTATGCTCGCAGTTTTATTTCAGTTTACAGAAGCGCTTCCATATCTCATGGAAGCAAAAGTTGATTTGAATGCGGTCGATTTATTTGGAGAGACTGCGCTAATTAAAGCAATTTATAAGAATGATCAGGAATCTATTCAGTTTTTGATCAAATATAAAGCAGATGTGAATGCCAAGTCAAAGGATGGAAAGACCGCTCTAATGATTGCAGCAAAAAAAGGACAAAAAGAAATGGTGTCTGCCTTACTGAAAGCGAAAGCTGACGTAAATTTAACAGATACTTCGGGGTTTACGGCACTTACCTGGGCTGTGAATATGGGAGAAACGGATTTAATAAAGCTGCTTTTATCGGGTGGAGCAAATCCCAATGTGCAAGATGAATTAGGTCAGACAACTCTAATGAAGGCTGTTTTACAGGGGAATACAGAGATGACTACGCTACTTTTGAGTAAGAAAAATGATTTAAATCTGAAAGATAAAAAAGGACAAACTGTTCTTGGATTAGCTGCAGAGAATAACCAAGGCGATATTGTAAACATTCTAAAAAGAGCCGGTGCAAAAAATTAAATAAATTGTTGCTTTTTGCGCGATTTTCATTGACAAATTTGACTATAAACGTTCTTTAAGATTCATTGAGTCGGAAAAATATTTCCTTCTCATATATTTTTTATGGAGACAAATATGAATAAAAATTTCAAAAATTCATTAGGTGTTTTAACAGCACTTGCAATCGCAGCAGCTATCGCTTGTAGCGGTAGTGGATCAGGCGCAGGCCCATCTATTCAACCAGCTTCTTCTGGTTCTATCATGGACAACGTTAAATCCAACCAAAACTGTACTTGGTCAGGCGATATCACAAACGCTGGCGAAGCTGGTTGCGTTTGGGGAAAAGATGGTGGTAAACCAGTTGGAACAAAAACTGGAAAAGCTTGTACAAATGCTATCCTCGGATTAATCAGAAGTGGAGATATGAGTCTCGCTGCTGCTGCAAAACAAGGTGGAATTACCAAAGTTCAGTCTGTTGATGCAAGCATCAACTCTTTACTTGGTTCTGTTCTCGTTGAAAGCTGCATCCTAGTAAACGGTACCTAATATTTTTTAATTTGAAATGCTACAGCTAGTCTGTAGCATTTCAAATATTCTCAATTCCTCATACTCTTCAAAAACTTTTTAATCTCTCAATAATCAAAAATGAACCTACGATTTACTTTTTTATTTATTTCTTTAGTTATATTATTTTCCTGCACCGCAGATAGAAAGTTAGATAACCCGACTGAAAAGCTTAAAGGCTTTAGATGTGAGGGTAATGATTATTATGTGGACTATATATGCGAAGACGAAAAAGAATACTTGGATTGGGCTGCGTCCTATCCTAAATATCGAAAGCTTACCGATTTAACACGCGAAGTTTTATTCAATATCATGAAGGAAACGGGTGATATTGATAAGGCAGCAGCGGTGTTTTATCATAGGGCGATTACAGAGCCTACTAACAGAAAGTTTATTGAATATATTTATACAAAACAAAATGATTTTATGCGCAAAATCCCCGATTACTCCTCAAAAAAGTTAATCTTTGCGATTGCTCCGGGGATGTTTTATAAGGATAACAAAGAAGTAGACGCTGACGGAAAATTAATCCGTGCCATTGTTAAACAACTTGGATTAGCTGAGGCAGTAATTCCTACCGATCAAACTGGAACGGTTGACGGAAATGGAAAAATTATTTGTGATTTTATTAAAAGCCAAACGGAAGTTAAAGGAATTATAATTGGTTCTGCAAGTAAAGGAAGCGGTGACTTTAAGAAAGCAATTGAGCTTTGCGGCAAAGAGCAGTATTTCGCTAAAGTAGTAGGTTGGTTTAATTTCGGTGGGATAAACAAGGGTAGCCTCGTCGTCAATGGGATGATGGATCATTGGCTCTATCGAATGGAAGGGAAATTTTATTTTTGGATGGCGGGATATAATTGGGAAGGCTTAACATCTATGCGCGGTGGAGAAAATGCCCCGCTTAGCAATGAATTAATTATTCCAAAGCATATGACTGTCGTAAATATTGTAGGTGTTCCAACCGCTCGTCTAGTTACAGAGAGAGGAAAACCTTTTTATAATTACTTGGCACAGTTTGGTCCGAATGAAGGTTTGAATCTACTCTCGGATAGTCATATCGATGGAGTTCCTTTATTTCCATCATGGCGCAACGATCATTACTTTCGCGTTCCAATGCCAGAAGAAAGAATTAAAGCTTTTATTGCCTATATAGTAGAAAAGCAAGGGAAGTAATTTATGTTTCGCAATTTATTGATTCTATTTTTTTTGATTTCAACATCTATATTTTCTCAAGCTGACCTAGCAGCGAATAAGCAGAATAAAGAAAAATTTATTTCCTTTGTAGCTTCCCTTACCCCGTCACAACTAGCAGAGTTAAAAATTCAATTGATTACTGTGGATACTCTACCGAGTGTTACAACTGCATTTGGTCACTCTGCCCTTCGAGTTTATTTAGGAAAACAATTTGAGGACAAAGATTTTTACATCGACTTCGGCGAATACGACGAATCCGCAGGGTTTATCTGGAGATTTTTAAAAGGTGAGGCTAAGTTCTATATAACCGTGAAAACGATGGCAGCGTCTTATACTATGTGGGATACGACTGGACGCGGGATGTATTCTTCGGAATTCATTCTAGATGAAAATCAAAAAAAAGTATTTCTAAATAACATTCTTGCATTTATTGAAAAATATAAAGACGGATATGAATACGATAACTTCAGTGGAAATTGCGTTACCTATATTCGTGATCTAATTGGGGCTACTTATGGTTCGCCGCTCAAGCTAGAAACAGAAAAAAATAAAAGAACATGGCGCTCTAGGGTAATTCCGTATTCAAATAAAATTTTCTGGCTTCGTATTGAGGAAAAACTACTTCTAGATCATGATACGGATAAAGAGCGTAATCCGACGGAATTGATTTATCTTCCTTATGATTTACTAACCAGCGTAGAAGATGCAAAGTTAGTAAAAGACAAAGAGATGCTTCATCGGAATTTTTGGAAAATGCCTCCCGAGAGTTTTGATATACTTGGTAACTTGATGTTTTTAATTCTAGTATTTATTGCAATCAGCCAAATACCTGTTTATTTTAAACCAATGATTGACAGAAAAGGAGAAATTCTTTTTAGTATAGTGTCTGGCTTTGGCGGACTCTTTGCGCTTTTAGTTTGGCTATTTACATCGTTTCCATTTATGAATGAGACTATTATGATTCTTGTATTTACTCCGATTGATTTCTTTTTAATTTCGAAAAGAAAACCTGATTATAAAATACATATGGGACTCATTGGATTACGGCTATTCATGTTAATCCTCGCTCTGATTTTACGATTCACATTATATAAGCAAAGTATAGATACCGCACTTTTTTTTGCTATGTTCTTTTATTTCTTCTATGCGTTTAATGTTTTCAAAGAAAATAAGAAATTAACTGCCACCAGTAAATGAACCGTAAAGAGTTTTTAAAATTTTCCCTTAAGGCAAGTGTAGCTACTGCTAGCTTGGCGACAACCGGACTGGCTACCGGAACAGCTTATTCTTTTTTTGCAAACGCCGAATACAAAAAGATTTTTCCGCATATTC
>JANYCR010000579.1 GCA_025360185.1 Leptospiraceae bacterium
AAATATGAATTAAATTTAAAACGAGAATTTCCACGGATTCCATTTTACAAAGACTTTGCCAAGTGGAGAGATTGGGGAAAGGAGCTAATGGAGATTCACCTCGGCTATGAAACTGCGAAGCCTTATAAGTTGACGGTAAAAAACAATTACCCTCGCCTCTTAGGAGAGGGTCAAGGTGGAAAAGATAAAACAAGAAATAAGAAGTTGGGTGAGGGAGAAGAGGATAACGACCCAAAACCAAAGCTCAAAGCCGATAAAGATGCTGGTATTATCGAACTTGACGCAAATACTACATTATCCGGGATTCCAAAAGAAGCTTGGGAGTATAAGCTGGGTAACCGCTCTGCACTTGAATGGATTCTAGACCAATACAAAGAAAAGAAACCTTCTGACCCGACGATTGCTGAAAAGTTTAATACGTATAAATTTGCTGATTATAAAGAGCATGTGATTGATTTACTCAAACGTGTTTGTACGGTGAGTGTTGAGACGGTTAGGATTGTGAAGGAGATGGATGGGAAATGAAAACGGGATTTTTAAAATAAAGGAGAATCTAATTTACATTTATCTTGACAATCGTTGTTTTAGCTGGGAATTTGATAAACAAGAACAAGAGACTAAAGGAATATTCTTATGAAAGAAATTTATACAGAAAAGGATATTGAAATAGTAAAAGGGTTTATTTTAAATATGATTCCTTTGGTTGAAAGAATTATACTTTTTGGAAGTTATGCACGTAACGAAGCAAATGCGAAAAGTGATATGGATTTTTTAGTATTAACCTCTACTGCGTTGGAAAGAAAGAAAAAATTAGATGTATTAACTCAAATTCGCTGGGAGTCTGCTCAAAAAGGATATGATGTTGATTTTATTTTGAAGGCTAATATTGATTTTGAGAAAGACAAAAAGCTTCCGACCATTTCAAAAATTATTGACAGAGAGGGTAAATTGATTTGGATCAGTCATTAAAAGAAGAAGTTAATCGTTGGATTTTAAAAGCGGAAAACGATTTAAAAAATATCGAATTACAAATTAATACAAAAACTATTATTCCAGACACAGCTTGCTTTCATGCGCAGCAAGCTGTAGAAAAATTTCTAAAAGCTTTTATCGTTTATAATTCTACTGAGCCGGAAAGAACACATAAAATAGAGAAATTATTAGAGAAGTGTGCAAAGATAGATTCTTCCTTTATGGAATATAGTTTTGCTGTTCGTTTAACTGAGTATGCGGTAGAAGCCCGTTATCCCGATGATTATTACGAAATTACGACTGGTGAGGTGACTGAAGCATATAATATCGCTTTAAAAATTAAAAACCTTGTATTAAGTAAAATTATTTAGTAAGTGACCTATTGATATATTAGATGCAATAATCTTTTATTTCTCTGTGTCTCCGTGCCTCAATGGCTAATCCCCATTTACCAACTACCAGAGCTCCCACCGCCACCAAAACTACCGCCTCCTCCTGAGAATCCACCACTTGAGCCAGAAGAACCCGAAGAACCTGAAGACCGACCACTAGAGCTACGACCTCCTGACGAGCCACTACCAGCAAAACTAGCTCCATATTTCTTCGCCATTTTTTTACCGGATTCAGTAAATCCCAGGTAGATTTTAAATACAAACATAGAAACTGCATAAATCGGTAATAAAAGTGCTCCCCATTTTCCAAGTGCGACTAACGGGAATGTACCGTAAAACGGCATTAAGAAAAAATAAAGAAACCAACCTATGTAGGGAGTAAAGGCTGCGGCTAAAGTAAAAGGGGTAATAACGAGTAAAAACATTCCACCGAAAAATAATCGGAACAAAATTGGGATTCCAGTATCTCCGATTTCATTGACTGTATCCAAATATTCTTCTTTTAAATTTTCTTCTGGTTCTTTATAAGTTCCGGCGATTGCTCCTAAGATCGCGTCTACTCCTTGTTCTACTCCAAGGGAAAAATTTCCCTTTTTAAAAGAAGGGGTTATTTCATTTCGAATAATTCTACTACTGAGTGCATCTGTAAGACTTCCCTCTAATCCATATCCCACTTCGATTCGAAGCTTACGGTCATTCTTCGCAATTAGAAGTAAAACACCATTATCCTTTCCCTTCTGTCCAAGCTTCCAGGTCGTTGCGACTTTTAAGGAATATTCTTCTAATACTTCTCCTTCTAAGGAAGGAATGATTAAAACTACTACTTGGTTTGATGTAGCCTTTTCGTGGTCTACTAATTTACTCTCAATGGAAGCCTTGGTTTCGTTGCTTAAAATTCCTGCTTCGTCTATAACTCTTCCTGAAAGAAAAGGGGCATCTAGCGCAAAAATGGAATTAGCCAGTATAAAAAAAGATAAAACCGATGCTAAGTACTTCACTTTCCATCTCCAACGCGCAAATCATCTCGAAGTTCGTTTTTATCATTTGGCAGAATTGGATATTGCTTCAAAAGATTTCCCATGGACTGAATCGTCTGGATAATCGCTCTTGTCTTCTCGCCTTTTTTCATTCCCTCTGTTAGCTGTAAAAGAATTCCTTCCCAAACCTCTGGACTTACCTTTTTATTAATTCCTTCGTCCCCTAGTATAACTGCTTCCCGCTCTAAGAAACTCATAAAGAGGAGCATTCCCGTTCTTTCTTTCGTGTTAAAGATTGATTCTTGCAAAAATACTTTGTAGGCGACATCGCGTATTCTATTTTTGACTCCGACTCTGTCTATCAAAAGTCTTTTCCAAAAAGGGAAGATATATACTGCGATTACTCCAAGTATTCCACTAGCCATCTGCATCATAAAAAAATATTGTAGCGACAAGCCCCAAGTATGTGCACTGAAATTATAATAAATTAAATACCCGAACGACCAGAGAGTCGCAAATAAAATTCCAGACTTCCAAAATGTATCTGGATAACTACCACAGGATTCAAAAAAAACGGGAACGATTTCGGCTGACGTTGTTTTTTCTGCATCGGCTACTGCTATTTTGATTTGCCCTAATTCTTCTTCTGTAAAAATTTTCTTCATTGTAAACTCCTAATATAACTCCCAGCCGTCGGGGACTTCTGATCCTGGATAGGTTTCTGGTTTTTCCATTAAAATTCCCATCTGATCTATAAATAAATAAAAACTTCCCTTACTTTGAAAAGAAGAACTTTCTAAAAGAATTCCTTTCAATTCAAACTTACCAATTTTAGTAAGGTTCAAACGTTCTTGCGGTTTATAATTGTTAATCTTTGCATCCATTCTTCGCCAGCCATTGAATTTTAAAAGTCCAAAATCAATGGTCACATCCTGACTTTTCCTTTGAGATAGAACTAATTTTAAATTGATATTATAATTATTCGAATAGACCCAAAAGAAAACTCTTGATGGGGTCCCTGCTGGCAAAGGTTTCGCATGCTCGGGCTTAATAAAAAATTTATCTCTACCGGGGATTTCAATATTCGAATGAATCTGCATAGATTTCATTTTTGCATCTTCCGAATAATACAGTTTTGATTCTAACTTAAAAGCCTCTGAATTCGGCGACTTAGAAACGAAACTAGTGGTATCAAGAAAAGAAGATCCGCTTTGAATACGCCATGGCATTTCTCCATCAAAGAGTTCGGCAGTAAAAAGCTCATAACGATCTCCTGGGTTAATTACGTCTTGTATAGATTTAATTTTCGCCAAGTCCTCTATTTCAGAAGCCAATAGAGCCAATGAAATAAAGGCAAATAGAATGATTACAGAAAAGGATTTATTCATAAATTCCCTATTAATTCATCGGTATAAAAAGCATCTTTAAATAGAAGTTGTAAAGTATTTCCTTCTATAAGGTAGGCAAAAACTAGGTTCAGTAAGAAAAAAGGATTTTTACGTCAGTAAAATTAAAAAATACTGTATTAAAAATGGGTTTCATTAGATAAATATAATATGAATAGGCAAAATAATCTTAAAATTATCCTTACCACTGTAATCGTTCTCGTAATTTCAGCAATCACCGTTTTCACCGTTGTTAATTGGGGTGAAATCGTTAAAAAGTTTCAAGGTGCAGCAGCCAAAAATGACGGGTTTGAAAAACATGAGCGAAATACCGTTCAGCCAAACAATGCTGATACAGCGCCAACGACTTCCGATTCTGCAAAGGATAGCTCAAACCTTCCAGACGAATCTAAGATATTGCACCATCCAACTGAGTCCAATACCAAAAGCTTTTCAAAATTTGATGAGCCATTAAATCCAGAGGTCAAAGACATAAAACCAATTGGACTAGACGACCCACCAGTCAAAGCCAAAGATTCTGCAAATACGTTTAAGCCTAAGACTAATGAAGAGTTTCCTCTTGCAACAGATAATTCTCTTGATTCTAATAAGAAAATTTTCCCTCCTGAAAAATCGATTAAAATGAGTAAGGGTAATAAACATATTCACGCAAAAAGACATCATAGGAAACACAGACACCTACGTAAAAGAATTGTAAAATCTAATGCTTTAGAAAAACGAATTTCTTTTTTAGAAAAGAAATTTGGAGTTAAAAAGCCAAGTGGCAAAAAGCAAGCGAACCTAGCGAATAGAGTTTACACGCTGGAGAAACTCATTAGTAAAAAGAAGTAGTAGCTTTGGTAAAAGAAAACTATCAGATTATTTTTGACCAAATCAAAAGACTCCGCCCTGAAAACACTCCAAAGTTAATTACTGTTTCTAAAAAGCAGCCTCAAGAGAAAATATCTGAAGCCCTAGATGGAGGGCTTAGATGTTTCGGAGAAAATCAAATTAAAGAAGGGATTGAAAAGTTTCAAAGCCTGAAAGAAATTTATCCTGATCTTGATATCCATCATATAGGTCCTGTTCAAACTGGTACGATTCGTAAACTCTTCGGCTTATTCGCATTTACCCACGGCGTTGGAAGCGAAAATGCACTAGTAGAGCTTATAAAACAAGCCAATAGCCGTAAGGCTCAAATTAAATACTTCCTACAAGTCAATCTTTCTTTAGAAGGTACAAAATCTGGATTTGAAAAAGTAAACCTGCTTAAAGTTCTGAAATCAATTTCTAATTACAAATCTGAGTTTGCAGAATTTCATGGCTTAATGACAATGGGACCATCAAGCGGTGAACCGGCGTTAACCAAAAAAATATTTAAAGAATTAAACCAAATACGAAATGAATTTTGTCCGAGTGCCAAGCTCTCTATGGGAATGTCCGGTGATTATCAAATTGCCGCTGAAGAAGGGAGTGATTACATTCGAGTCGGGTCTGCCATTTTTGGCGAAAGGATATTACGATGAAAAAGATAGGAATCATTGGACTGGGTAATATGGGTTATCCGATATACCAGGCAATTAAAAGTGAATTTGAAGTAATTTGTTATGACCCGTACAGTAAAAGAAAAGATATTTCTTTCGAGGGTGATTTTTCCAAACTAGAAGAAGCCTGTGAAATTCTAATCGTTTGCGTAAAGCCGGATAAAGTTGCCGAAACTCTAAAGCAAATCAAAACACCTAAAAAGATTTTTTCTATTGCTGCAGGAATTAGCCTCTCTAAGCTTCGGGAAAATTCTCCCGAGAATTCTAAAGTAGTGCGGATAATGCCAAACTTACCCTTACAGATAAAAGAAGGCTGTATGGGCTTTATTGGAGACAGGGAAGCGTATGAAGACATTAAAGCCATTTTCGAAAAATTGGGATTACTCCTTGAACTCTCCTCCGAGGCAGCAATTGATGCGGTCACAGGCTTATCCGGATCAGGACCTGCATTCGTGTTTAGTTTTATCCAAGCGTTAGCTGAGGGTGGTGTCAAATCAGGACTTGCCTACTCCGATGCACTTAAACTCAGCATTCAAACCGTAAAGGGAAGCGCAATGCTTCTAGAAGAAGAACGACGCAGAAATGAAGCTCACCCAAACGAACTTAGAAATAAAGTTACCTCACCGGGTGGAACTACTATTTTTGGTTTAGATAAATTAGAAGAAAGTAATTTTCACTATGGAGTTATGAATGCTGTATTCACTGCATTTAAAAGGGCTGAAGAATTAAAGGGAAAGTAGTAAGAAGAAAAATAAATGGCGCGGACAGGATTCGAACCTGTGGCCTTTGGGTTATGAGCCCAACGAGCTGCCAGCTGCTCCACCGCGCGATATATATGTCACTTTATTAATTCGAAGTTGAATGTCAAACAATTATATAACTTTTTGTAGAAATTTTGTTTTTTTGTTTTTTTATAAATATGTTCTTGTAGTTTAAGTAAGAGCAGTTAGACTTTGTGCAAATTTAGTAAGAGGTGAAGAAAATTGAGTAAGAAAAAAGAAGATTCAGGTTCATTTGAACAACTCGAACATTATGAGAAGAAAATCTATGACCAAAAGCAATTATTAGAAATCAGTAAAGCATTAAATTCTACATTAGATTATAATTATTTAATAGATGCAATCTTGAATATTTGTCTGGCTCAATTACAAACCTTGAATGCAGCTATTTACTTAGCACCTGATGTAGACGCAGACCATTTCACTTTGGATTCAAGCCACAAGGGTTTTGATATTTCGGATAAAGATATGAAGATGAAGATAATGATCGATTCTCCGCTAGTCCAAAATTTTGAAGAAAAACCAAGAGCCATGACAATACGTCAATTGTCAGATAACGGTTTAGCCGAGGACGATATGCTAAAATATTTTAAAATCCTTGGTGCTGAAATGATTATTCCCTTGAATGCAAAAGGAAAAGTCAACGGCTTACTCGTATTAGGCGAGAAGATGACAATGAGCGATTTTTTAGAAAGTGAAAAAGACTTTCTTACTATTCTCGCAAGCTTAGCTGGAGTAGCAGTAGAGAATTCGAGATTATACGAACTATCCACTGTAGACATGATGACTCAATTAAAAATTCATCATTACTTTCAATCTAAACTCAGAGAAGAAATGGATAGATGTCGTAAGAAAGGAACTAAGTTAGCCTTACTCTTTACTGACATTGATAAATTCAAAGTATTCAATGATACTCATGGGCATCAAGCGGGTGACGTTGTATTAATCGAAGTTGCAAAAAAATTAATTATCTCTTCGCGTAAGAATGATATACCATCACGTTACGGTGGAGAAGAATTTTGCGTTGTAATGCCCGGGGCAGATTTACAAGAAGGTTATGAGATGGGCGAGAAAATTCGTAAGGCGGTAGAAGCTCAAATCGTAGAAAATCCAAACGGCGGAGATCCACTACGCGTAACTATCAGTGTTGGGGTTACTGAGTTTTATCCGACAGATAAGAATAACAAAGAATTAATCGAGCGTGCAGACAAAGCCCTTTACCAAGCAAAACATGGCGGTAGAAATCAGACAGTGTGTTATAAGATTCCTACTTAAAGATTGATTCGAACTATATTAGGTTTATTTCATCGGGGTAGAGACAGGTCTCAGACCTGTCTCTACGTGTATAAAGGAATGCAGAAAACTAAAATAGCTAAAACGTATCTCTACCTTCTCCTATTTCTTCTCTTCTGCAAAACTACCAACTCCGGATTCATTCAGGACTCAAACCTTGCACATCATGATTTAGAAATCAAACTTTCCGATTTACAGCCGCGAATTAGTTTACTTGTAAATCATAAGAAGCGAACAGAACTGAAAACATTGAGCTTTGTTTTAGATACCGGCTCTAATATATCTTTAATTCGAAAAAATATTTTTCCGCAAACCGGTGAAGCAAAATCCCTCCGATTAAAATCTCTTTCGGGAGAAATAGAAGAGGAACTTATAGAATTAAATTTAAATCTTTTCGATATAAAAAAAAATCTCGTCGCAGAAAACTTGATTTTTCTGTCGTTGGATTTTGATTCTAAATTTACTTTCGATGGAATATTAGGCAATGATGCTCTTGTAAAATTTGACTTATTCGTAGAAATACCTGATAATGTTTTTCTAATAAAGCCTTCTGTAAAAAAAAATCTGCCTGATTTTCGAAAGATT
>JANYCR010000031.1 GCA_025360185.1 Leptospiraceae bacterium
TAAAAATAGTTCCTAGTATTTTTAAAGAAAAAAAACGAGAAACCCTTTCCCGTGGAACATTAGATACATTAGCCATTATCTCCTATAAACAACCTATTACTCTACCTGAGATTGACGAAATACGTGGAGTATCCTCTCGTAATATGGTATCAACACTAATAGCAAAAAAATTAGTTAAAGCTGTAGGACAAAAAGAAGTTCCAGGCAGACCAACGTTATACGGAACAACCAATGAATTCTTAGTTCATTTTGGTCTAAATAAACTTTCTGATTTACCTATGCCTGTAGAAGTAAAAGAATTAAAATTCGATGACCTAGATGATTTAAAACCAGAGAAGGAAGAAATATTCGATGAATGAAGATCTATCTCAACTGCGATCTCGAATCGATGAGCTCGATGAAGATATTGTTAATAAAATTCAAGAAAGAGCTTCCATTGCGAGTAAAATAGGCGAAGTAAAACGAGCTAAGGGAGAAGAAATTTTTCGTCCGGATAGAGAGAAAGATGTATATAAGAAGGTAACACGCAATAACCCTGGACCACTTCCCGATCAGGCATTGATTTCTATTTATAGAGAAATCATGTCTGGCTCTATTGCAATTGAGAAAGCGTTACAAGTTGGTTATTTAGGACCTGAAGGTTCTTTTTCAAATCAAGCCACACGAGAAAGATTTGGTGCGTCTATTCAATCTACTTCTTTTTCATCTATCCCTGAAGTATTTAAGGCAGTAGAAGCAAGAAAATGTGATTATGGAGTTGTCCCAATTGAAAACTCTACAGAGGGATTAGTTAATTCTACTTTAGATATGTTTTTGAATTCAGACCTATTAATATATTCTGAGATATATATGCGTATATCGCTACATTTACTCGGATATGAATCAGATTTATCTAAGATCAAGACTCTTTATGGAATTCGAATTGCGAATTCACAATGCAAAAATTGGATTTCGGCTAATTTACCAAATGTAGAAATAATTGAAACTTCCTCTACTACAAAAGCTGCAATGATGGTTGCAGAGAAAAAAGAAGGTGTAGCAATTGCATCAAAGATTGCAGCAGATATTTACGGATTAAATGTCGTTCGTGAGTCTATTGAAGATTTGCCGAACAATACTACCCGATTTCTAATCATTGGTAAGTCACAATGTTTGCCAACTGGACATGATAAAACATCTATTGTGTTCTCAGTTGCAGATAAACCTGGTTCGCTTTACATGGCACTCAAACCTTTTTTTGAGAATAATATTAATTTGACCAAAGTCGAATCTAGACCAACAAGAAGAAACTCATGGGAATATAATTTCTTTATAGATTTTCATGGACATGAAAAAGACGAAGTTATCAGCAAAGTCTTAGGAGAGGTAAAAGAGAAAGCAACCTTTTTACGAATCCTTGGTTCTTATCCTGCGACAGAGCCTTTGCTTTGAACTCACCATTTAAAAACATTTTAATTTATGGATTGGGGTTAATGGGTGCTTCCCTTGCTCTGGCGATAAGAAAAAAAGAACTTGGCTGTAGGGTAGTCGGCGTTGTTCGATCTGAAAAGAGTAGAAATGAAGGTAATAGTCAAAAAATAGCAGATAAAATTTTTCTAGAAGAAGAATTTCTAAAATTTAATTTCTGGAATGATTATGATTTAATTGTTTTTTCTTTGCCGGTCGATCTAACCTGCGACAAGATTGATTTAATCCCAGAAAGTTACAAAGGCTTTATTACAGATTTAGGCTCAACAAAAAAATCTATCATACAAAAAGTAGAATCAAAATTTAAGTCTACGCATAATTACTATTCTTCGCATCCAATGGCAGGGTCTGAGCAATCAGGAATGAATTATGCAAAAGTAGATTTGTATGAAAATCGACTTTGCATTTTAACAGAACCAAAGGGAATTTCTAAAGAAGCGATTCATAAAATTACTCAGTTCTGGAAAATGATTGGTTCAGTGACAATTCAAATGAATGCTAGTGAGCATGATGAAGTCCTTTCCTATTTGTCGCATACTCCGCATATACTTTCATCTATTCTTGTAAACTGGGCGTATAAAAACGAAAAAGTAAAATTTTATACAGAAAAATCTCCGATTCCAATTACCGGTGGTGGTTTTCGGGATATGTCAAGAATTGCTGGATCAAATCCAGAAATGTGGAATGCGATTATTAATACGAATAAAAGCTCTATACATGATTCGCTATTGGAATTTAGAAAGGAAATAGATTTTTTAATTCAGTCTTTGGAATCTACTGATGAGAAGACTAATTCGGAATTTTGGAAAAACTATTTTTTAACATCTAAAGAGTCTAGGAGCCAAATCTTAAAGATCAACGAATAAAACACTTGCGAATTCCTTAATTCAAAAAAAACTGGCAACATACATCTCAGGGCCTATAGCTCAGTTGGTTAGAGCGGCAGACTCATAATCTGCGGGTCGAAGGTTCGAGTCCTTCTGGGCCCAGAAACAATTTGTTTTTAACGAAAAAAACTAAAACTTCACTTGTCTAAATCTATGAATTAGAAATAAAATTTAATCCAATAAATTTCGTAACAATTGAGTGACCGATGCCTTTCTTGACCTTCAAAAATACCCAACAGACTAACTTAATCTTTTTACTGATACTTTTTTTCTCCCTTTGCTCGACTTGTCTATTTCAGGAAAGAAAGAAAACAAATAATAAGCAACCTCTAAAGAAAAATCGCACAGAAATTTTGACTCCGGAGATGATATCACAAAAAGTCAAATCTGTGAATGAAGAAATATTTTCTAAGCAGGATTTTTCCGAAGCACGTAGCACTACAGTAAAGGATTTACTGGAACAATTACAATTACGAAAAGATGAATACTGTAGCAATAAGATAAATGATCTAGACGATTTTCCTGTAGATCCTACTAATATGTGTTGTGATCTCAATTTCATGAACATTGATCCAAGAAAGGGAAAGATTCACTATGGCTTTGATATTCCACTTGGAATTGGAACTCCATTAAAATGCCCGGATAAGGAAGATTGTCTTGTAGTCAGAGTTTATCCTGAATGGGTTACAAGGGATGGAGTTCCGAAACAAACTATTTACGGCGAATCACTGTTAGTCTACTTTAAAAAAGCGGGTTACTTTGGATTTTACGCTCATCTAAGAAAAGTATATGGTAGACAGGGAAGAATTTTTAATTATAAAGAAGTCATGGCGCTTTCAGGTAATAGCGGAAGTTTATCGACCGGGGCACATTTACATTTTACAATTTTTAGAAACCAAGATTGTTCTAATGGTGTATTCGACGAAAAAATGAGACTAGCTGTTTTAGATACAATTGAAGAAATAAAAGTTTTTGAAGCAAAAGAAAAAGGAATTGACCCATCGTCTTACAATATAGAAGAGAAAGGTGCAACTGAAGTTTTAAAACGTTGCAAAGTTAATCTCAGCCAAGAGGCGAATCGCGCCTGTATTGTTCGAAACTTTCCAAGAGATTTTATTGACCCAATAGAAGTCACCTCCGATCAAACAATTCAAAAACTGATTTTAGAAATTAATCCAAAGCGGATGCGGGATAGAGACGTTCTAAAGTTATTTAGTTATCATCAAAAGGTTAGAAACAATGCTGGAATTCATAGCGAAATTAGAAAAAATATTGATACAATGCCGACTAACGCTAGTGATTTGCGAGAGTTACTCCGAGATGTAAATATACTTGGAGAAGAACTTTAGAAAATCGGTCCTTCTATTTTTACCGTAGCTGTGTCTAATCCTGTTTTGCCGCCAATGACTTCAATGTGTTTTGTTTCCTGCTGGATTTGAAAGATTACTTTAAACACGGAATGATTATAAGTTCTTGCAAGTTCGAGAACAGTGATAGTGTCTGCCTCGGTTAAGATAATCGGAAATTCAAAGCTAGAAATAAGATACTGCAAATTTTGTTTAAGCGGAAGATTTATTTTCTTAATCGGCTTCATTGTAAATTTATAAAGCTTATCATCTTCAGCTTCTTTTTTCTCAGTGTAGATACCACTATTTTCCTCAAATAAATACGCATTTTCTTTTAGAAAAAATTCATGTGGTATATACTTATAATGCAAAGTTCTAATCTCTGGGAATGGAAAATTTTTAAGTGGGTATATATAATAAAATAAAAGACCTACACAAATAAGCAAAACTGGAATTTGAATTTTTATCGGTTTTATAAATAGAAGCGGCAAAGAACAAATGCCAATCATTGGATTTTGTGTTTTCAAAAGGGAGTAGGAGGAAAAATTATTTTCCCAAAAAGAAAATTCCTCAAATCCAAAAAGTAAAAAGAAAATATAGGGTGAAATGATGATACTTAAAATTGGAGCATGAAATTCTAAAGATTTTTTGCTTATAAATAAGATGGAGCTAATCATAATTAGCTGGACTAGAATCGAATAGCCATTAAAATAAATGGATTTACATTCAAATAACTTTGTATCGAAAAGAGAGCTGAAATAAAAAAGAGAATAAAAGAGTAAAGAGAAGCCAAAAAAGATAGGAAGCTTTTTTAATTTGTCTATAAGTCTGATATCTTGAAAAGTAAAAATATTCCAGAAGAGGCAAGCGAAAATGCCCAGATTGAACGAAAATGAAATTGCCTCGAGTAACATATTTATCCGAAATTTGTTTAATGACCATATTATTTTGGCTTTAAAAAAAACTAACTACAATAATATTGTAATTCATGGACTTGATTGAAGTAAAAATTTCCGATATTACTCTCACAAACGTTGGATTCGCTGTTTTCCTGAAACCAAAAGAAGAAACGGCAGACTCTAAAGTTGTCCCTATTTTTATTGGTCCTCTCGAAACACATGCAATTACAAGTGTTCTCGATGGAATCACTCCCCCCAGACCAATGACTCATGATTTGATTATGATGTTTATTCCAGTTCTAGGTGCCCAAGTAATTAAGGTCACAATTGACGAAATTATTGATAATACTTTTTATGCAAAAATTTCTATTCGAAAAGACGAAGAAATTTTTCTAATTGATGCTAGACCTTCCGATTCAATCGCCATAGCACTACGAGCAGAAGCTCCAATTTTTATTACGCAAAGTGTTCTCGATGAAGCGGGCGTTGTAATGAAAGGTGGAGAAATTCCATCTGAGCCAAGCATTGATGATCCTCCTCTGGAACCTGTTCCGCGAACGCAATTACAGATTCTAGAAGACTCTCTCGCAGTCGCGATTAAGGGAGAAGATTATGAATCTGCTGCTAGGATTAGAGATCAGATTAAGAAGATAATTGAGAGTTCTTAGATTTATACTTGCATCATGCAATTGTTTTGTGCTATGCAAGGCAGTTCAATTCTATAATGTGGTACTTGAACTATAAATTTGGAGAAAATAAAAAATGGAAAAAGTTCTAACAGACGTAGTAAATGCAGGTATCGCTTTATTTAAAACAGGAGAAGAAGTTCTCAAAAATTCTTTAACAGATTTCGAAAAGAAGTTCAACGAAATCAAACAAAAAGGAGAACTTGATCAATCTGAGCAATCAGTTCAAGTAAGAGACCTACTTAACAAGACCATCAAAGATACAAAAGATGTTCTAGACAATGCAAATGCTAGCTACCAAGACATCGTTACTAAAGCACAAGCAAACTTTGAAGGTATTTATAACCAAGTTGATTCTGCATTACCAGAACAAGTTAAGACACAAGCGAAAGCTGCTCTTGACGAGTTAAAAGCTGTAATCGAAAAATACAAACCTGCTGCAAAATAATCAGTTTGTAAGTTTGATGTAATGCCGGTAAGTAACGTCCGGCATTTTTTCTTTTTAAAACTAGCCCACAATCTAAATGAGTCATAAAAGGGAAAAGCTTGTATTATTCCTGACCGTTTTTATTGATATGATGGGTTTTTCCGTCATCTTTCCTATATTTCCAGAAACACTTCGCTTTTTTCTATCCAGAGAAACAGATCCCGTTCTTCAATTTTTTCTAAGCATTATACACTTATTCGAATCTAGCAATGAAAATCGTCTCTTCATCGTCTTGTTCGGTGGGGTTGTCGGGAGCATTTATTCCATTTTACAATTCTTCTTTGCGCCGATTTGGGGTAAAATGTCTGATAGGGTAGGTCGTAAGCCTGCCCTAATACTCACTTCAACGGGAAATTTCCTCGGTTATTTAGTTTGGTTTTTTTCAGGTAGTTTTACTCTCTTTGTGATTTCTCGCTTGATTACCGGTTGTATGGGTGGGAATATTTCTGTTGCTTCGGCAGCTATGGCAGATGTGACTTCTGAAAAGGATAGAGCCAAAGGAATGGGAATGATAGGGGCGGGAATCGGTCTTGGTTTTATGTTTGGACCTCCGCTTGGGGGAATTCTTTCTTCTTTTGATCTAACAGCTGCCTTTCCTCTATTGGCTTCTTTTGGTGTTACAGTGTTTTCTTCTTCAGCGCTCCTTTCTGTTTTAATCGCCTTAGTCAACTTGATCCTAGTCATTTTTGTATTTAGAGAGACATTTAACCCCGAGACCGTAGAAGTCAGGCGAGAACTGCATCCTATTTTCGGACTTAGAAAGACAAATGTGACCGAGTTGCCACTGCTTTGTCTGATCTATCTCATTTTCTCTCTGTCTTTTTCTGGCTTTGAGTTTTGTATCAACTTCTTTTTATTCGATATGCTTGGTTTTAACCCTAGAGAGATAGGCTATACCTTTGTCTATTTGGGCTCTATTATAATACTTGTTCAGGGCGGGATCATTCGTCGTATTTCAGGGAAAATTGCCGAGAAGAAGATTGCCTTTTTTGGTGCCGTTTCTCTTTTTTTAGGTCTTTTGGCTTTGAGTTTTTCAAGGACTGCGGGAGCTACGATTCTTTCTTTAGGCGTTATTTCCCTAGGAAGTGCCTTTTTAAATCCAGGACTTTCTTCTCTAGCATCTCTTTTCTCCTCTGCTCAGGAGCAAGGTAAAAATCTTGGAATCATGCGAGGCTTTGGGGCTTTAGCACGTGGTATTTCTCCTTTTTCCTTTTCTCTTATCTACTTCTCTTTTGGCGCACTGCCTACCTTTGCCGTTTCCGCTTTGCTAATACTTATCGTGATCGCTTTGATTACTCGGATTAAGGCGAAAAACTAAAATTGCCACTGAGTCACAGAGGCACGGAGAAAGGGGTAAGTCAGGTAATTACGGCAGACTCACTAGAGTCTGACATCGGATTCAGGTGTGTCTCACGCCAAACTCACTAGTGTCTGATACCAGACTCAGGTGTGTCTGGGGCATTCTGATTTGATGATAATTTCAGAAGTCGAAAGTGATTCTTTTAAAATCCGCGTCCTACACTAATTTCCATACCACCCATGCCGAGGCTAATATTCTTTTCTTGAATACCAACAGCACGCAGAGACAAGCGCACGAAAAATCTTCCAAACTTAATACCCTGCCATCCGATTTCGGCATTAGCCGCAGGGTTTAGGGAGGCGAGGGTAATATCACCTAGCCGGTAACGAACATACGATGCTCCGCCTCCAAAACTACCATAAAAATCTAAAAGCTCTGATTTCTTCCAGTTGTATTTG
>JANYCR010000039.1 GCA_025360185.1 Leptospiraceae bacterium
TCCTAAGAGGCGAGGGTTCTTGAAACTCTTTTCGAGCGTCTAATACTAGTTGTGCGGCATCTTCTACGGCTAATTTAGATTTGTCTTTGGGATTATCGGGCCACGGAAAATTATTGTAAACGATTTCGTTTGAATATCTAAAATCACTTTTTAATCTACCACAAATATTTCTAACCCAAGCCATATGCATTTCTGACGTTAATACTCCGAATGTAAATAAATCTGCATTTGCCACAAATAAACAAGTATCACTGGCGATATGAGTTTTATCAAAAAATCCCATTGGAATATACTTTCTATTTTCAGATGAATGTCTTGGAATTAAAATATAGTCCGTAGTTGGTTGTCTATTTTCACCAAATAAAGCAGGGAATGCAGCTAACTTCTGAGTAGCCTCTCGGTCACTGGAAGATCGAAGCTCTTTCACTAATAGCACTCTCTTTGCTATTTCGGGTAATTCTTTCAGTTCATTTGGTTGAATATCGACTAGCCATAAACACCATCGCTTTTCACTATTTAAAAATTCTCTTCCGCTTAGTATTGGTTTTATGAACTTTTCTGCATTAGGTTCTGCTTTTAAGAATTCCTTTTTTTCTTCATCGGTAAATAGGAAGTAACCTCCATCATTTGGCATACTTCCAAAAGAAATTTCTGGGACATTACAAATCGGTGCTCTTCTTTTAAAAACTAAAGAGTCATTTGCATCAATTAAATACGGATTGATATTCTTTACTTTTATTTCGTGCGGCTCACCACTAATATCCTCATATTCGTAAATGTATTTTTCACTAATATCAAAACTTCCAAAAGAAATTATTACTACATGCACTGCTGCATTTCCCTTTGCTTCATTGCTCCACTTGAATGTTCTATGTGCAAAATGAATTTTAACATTGTATTTGTTGAACAATTCATTCCATAAAATTCCAACTTGCTCCCCTTGCGAAATGGAATTAGTAGAAACAAATCCAACTTTGATTTGAGTATCTTTGATAAACTGCCCCGCCTTTAAATACCAACAAGCAACATAATCTAAAACTCCCGCGCCGCTTAAATTCGCAAAAACTGATTCCATATCCTTTTTCTGCCACTCTGTTTGCATTTGTTTTCCAATGAAAGGAGGATTCCCTAGTATATAATTGAAATTCCCTTGTGGAATTTCTTCCACAATTCCTTTCATCGTATTCTTTGTATCATAAGAAACTATTTCTTGAATCAAGGGTTTAATGAGTGTATGCCAGTCAATTTGTAATGCATTTCCATAAATAATATTGGCAGATTTCTGAAGAGGAAGACGAGTGAAGTATTGACCGAATTCGTCAGAAATCTTCATATTCATCTGGTGATCGATTAGCCACATTGCAACTTCGGCAACTCTTACTGGAAATTCTTCAATTTCAATTCCATAAAACTGATCTATATCTAGTAAAATTAATTCTCGAATATTTAAAACAGTCTGTCCTGTTGGATTGAGTTTTTTAATTACTTCTATTTCTAGAAATCTTAACTCTCTATATGTGATTACTAAGAAGTTGCCGCAACCGCAAGCCGGATCTAGAAATTTCAGACCTGCTAATTTACTATGAAACTCTTCCAATTTTTTTTTATTTTTTCCACACGCTTCTAATTCTTTGTATAAATTATCTAAGAATAATGATTTAATAAGTTTTAAAATATTTTTTTCAGATGTATAATGCGCTCCTAAATTTCTACGCTCTTCCGGATTCATCACTGATTGAAAGAGCGAACCAAAAATTGCTGGTGAAATTTTTCCCCAATCCAATGCACAACAATCTAAAAGCACATTTCGCATCGCACTATTGAAGTTTGCATCAGGAATAGATTCTGCAAATAATCCACCATTCACATATTCAAATTCATTGAGCGACTCATCCAAAACTTTCGGGCGTTTATCTTTTGGAGTATTGAGGATATTAAAAATTTTATAAATATGTAAACCTAAGTCACTTCCGTCTTCATTTGTTTTTGTTTGAATATAATCTTGAAAAATATTTTTATTAAATATACCTGTATCCTCAGCAAACAAACAAAATACAAGCCGAACTAGATAGAGTTCTAAATGATGTCCTGTGTAATCATTTGCCTTTAGCCAGTCATGTATTTTTCCCATAAGTTCGGCAGCTTTTATATTAACAGGATCTTCTTCTTTGAATGGATAGCCAATGTCTGAACTATGATTCGTATGATTTAGGTGATTAATATGATTTTCAATGTACATTTGCATTTTTATAAATGAGTCATAGTTTTACTTCCAATCTTGGCGAGTGGCTGTGCGGGAAGTCCCGTGCTTGCGTAGCGTGCAGGGATAATTCCGATTGTATTCATATTTTTTTCTTCTCTTTTGCCTTGGTAAATAAATCTGTGGTATACTTCTCGTATAGTTCAAATAAGAACTCCATACGTTTCGTTTCACTTTCGAAAGGTTTCAAACGATAAGCCGCATCGACTGCTTTGTCTAGCTCTTGATGAGCCTTCACAAGTTTAGCGGGCATGGTAAGCTGGTCATACAAGTCAGATAGAGAGCTATTAGGAAATTCTGCTCGAACACCTAATACTCGTTGTGCGCAGTCCTCAATCAACTTTGTTTGTTTTTCAGTTGGATTTAAAGGCCATGGATAGTTATTATAAACTATATCTTTTGAATAACGAAAATCACTTTTTAATCGACCACATACATGCTTCACCCAACACATATGCATTGCCGATGTTAAAACCCCAAAGTGAACAAAAGTTGCATTCGGAACTATGAGACAAAGATTACTAGCGACTACGTTAGATTTTTCAAAGCCCATAGGTATATATTTTCGTCTTTCAGACGATACGCTAGGAATAATAATATAATCTACACCCTTCGGCTGAGTTATTTGCGCAAATAAATGGGGAATACTTGCTAGGTTCGGTCTGGATGATTTTTCCCTTATTTGCTTAACTTTTTGAACTCTTTCTAATACAAATTTTAATTTTTTGAGTTCGCTTGGCTCAATGTCTTCTAGCCACAGACACCAACGTTCTATTTTATTAATGTATTCTTGAGAACCCACAAATCTCCTAAAATATTTTAACGCATTCGGCTCTTTCTCTATGAATTTATTTTTTTCTTCAGTGGTAAATAACAATTCACCACCGTCGGCTGGCATATTTCCAAAATGCATTTCAGGCACTGCACAAATTGCATTTTGTTGTCTACCAATTAGAACATCTCTAGCATCCAATAAATATGGATTAATATTTTTAACGCTTATTCTGAGAGGTTCTCCTTTTATATTTTCATACTCAAAAATCATTTTAGAGCTAGTATCATAACTAGCAAAACTAATTATCACACAGTATACAGCAGCATTACCTTTCGCTTCATTGCTCCATTTAAATTTACGATGGGCAAAATGAATTTTAACCTTGTATTTACTAAGCATTGGGGTCCAAAGGATACTTGTTTGTAACCCTTGAACAATTGAATTTGTAGAAACAAATGCAACTTTTATTGTCGTACCCTCAATATACTTAGCAGACTTAATATACCAAGCACTAACATAATCTAAATCGCCTATGTTCTTAATATTGTCAAAAACAGTAATCAGGTCTCGCTTCTGATCATCTTTCATCATTCGAGAACCCACGAAAGGCGGATTACCAAGAATATACGCATAATTATCTCTTACCTGCTCGACCTTGCCGGCAACTTCCTTTTTGCCCATATCATAGAAATAAGTTTCGATGATTCTGGGTTTAATCAGACTTGCCCAATCAGCTCGCAGAGCGTTTGCATTTAAAATATTTGCAGCTTTTTGTAAAGGAAGTCTTAAAAAATAAACGCCAAATTCTTCACTCAGCCTTTGATTCATTTGATGGTCAATAAGCCACATCGCGACCTCTGCCACTCTAGATGGAAACTCTTCAATTTCAATTCCGTAAATCTGGTCAACATCTAATAATGCAACTGTTTTAATATCTGTGAATTTTTCTTTTCTACTTAGAATTTTTAAAACTTCGATTTCTAAAACTCGTAATTCTCGGTATGTGATTACTAAGAAGTTACCGCAACCGCAAGCAGGGTCTAGAAATTTTAAGTTTCCTAATTTCTTATGGAAGTCTATGAGCTTATTTCGATTACCCTTAACAGTGTCAAATTCTTCATACAGCTCATCTAAGAATAATGGCTTGATTAGTTTCAAAATATTTTTTTCGCTCGTGTAATGCGCTCCCAGATTTCTGCGTTCTTCTTTATTCATTACACTTTGAAACATGGAACCAAAAATAGCAGGTGAAATTAAACTCCAATCTAAATAACAACATTCGAGTAGCGTATGACGCATTTTAGAATCGAAACTTGCAGTCGGTAATACCTCTTCAAATAATTTTCCATTTACATACGGAATTTTATTTAACTGCTCTTCTAGGTTTTTAAATCGTTTATCAGGATGTGTGTTTAAAACTTGAAACAATTCTTGGAGCTTCGCGGCAAGATCACTACCATCTTCATTTGTTCTTCGCTCAATATAGTCTTCAAATAATTGCTTTTCAAATATAGTTGTATCCTCTGCGAATAAGCAGAATAAGACTCTTACTAAATAAACTTCCAGAGGATGACCTTCGTATCCAATTTCTTTTAATCGGTCGTGGAGTTTACCCATTAGCTCCGCAGCTTTGATATTGACTGGATCTTGGTCTTTAAAGGTTTTTTGTTCGTAACCTGCAATAAAACCAAAGGCTTGGACATTGTTTACAAATTCTTTTAATTGGAATTCGATTTGAGTTTCTTCTTCTAGGTCATGGAGTCGAAAGGTTGCAAAATCAGAAACCAAAATATATTTAGGAATTTCTTCTTGGTTTAGTTTTTGTATATATTCCTTAGCTTGAATGAATGCCTTATCTAAATCTTTTCCTTTGCTCTTCATTTCTATGAGCATTGATCCTTTCCAAAATAAGTCTATGTATCCATCGTGCTCATTCAGTTTTTTTACTTTATGCTCAAAGGTTGCGATTTTTCGTCGGCTAACGCCAAACACATTGAAAAAAGCTTCTAGAAAAGATTTCGCCTCTGCATCTTCACTAATTGTATTTTCCCATTCCTTTGAGAATGTAACTGCTCGTTCTTTGATTTCATTCCAACTAAGTACCATAAGGTTACAAGTTGCGGTTAATAAAGAAAACGTCAATGAAATAAAGAAGTTGTTAATAGGGTTGAGTTTAGTTATCTAGAATCTGTAGAAATTGAGATTCCCGATTAAAAATTTCGGGAATGACAAAGTGAAGCACAGAGAATATAAATTCCCTCCTCTGTGCCTCAGTGTCTCGGTGGCAAATCTTAATTCACAATAAATTCACGGAAGTAAACTTCCTTAATTTTTCCGTTTGTTAAAATGTGGTTGATATGAGCTTTAATTTCTTCGCGTAAATCTAGTTGATCGTTTAGAGTTTTTAAATCTTCTTTTGTTTTACGAGAGATAATCAGGTTAATAATGTTTTGCATTTGTGGAAGACGAGTTGCAAGCTCTGCGCCTAATGCTTGTTGTCCTGCGTCAAAACCAAAAGTTAATTTCAACTTGATAAAGTGAGCTTCCCCAATGTCAGCTGTATTGATACGAAACTCGTCTATGAAGTTAAAAGTTTCGAGTGGTGGTGGGGCTTTTACAAGCGCAATATTCTTTTGTTGCTTATAAACGCTTGTGGCTGTCTTTTGTGCGACAAACGTAGATATAACCGCTACAAGAATAACACCGAGTATCCCCGCTGCAATCCATATTAACCATTTTATAATTGGTGACGATGCTTTCGGCTCCGCCGCCGGCTTACCATCTTCGTCTTCTAATTCTGCTGCTGCATCACCCATGAGTAGTCTCCTTACATAAGTTCATTTTTTTTTAGTCCTCACCCTCTACGGAAGTTTCCGTGTTCGGGAGTTTTGTATCTGGCAATCCTAAATTACTTTCAGAGAATTTTCGTTTCACTGATTTTTCAGATAAAATTACAATATCTATTCGGCGATTATATGCTTTAGCTTCAGGGCTTCCTTGGTTTTCTACTGCAAAAGGTCGAGCTGAACCATAACTAACTGCTTGGAATAATCCAGGTGGAAGCTTATTTACATTAATCATGAATACGGTAGAATTAATTGCTCTTGCTCCCGCCAAATCCCAGTTATTAATGTAAGTTCTTTCTTCCCTACCAACATTAGTGCCAGGAAGGACTGCGTCTTCATCGCTGTGTCCTTCTACTTTCACAAAGCGATCTAAATCTTTTATAAGCCCGGAAGCTTTTTTTAATACATCTTTTACCGGTGGAAGTAAGATGGCAGATGCAGGATTGAAATAATCTGCTCCAATAAGGGAAATAACAAGTCCCCGCTCATCTTCTGAAATGCGAACTCTTCCTTTCTCAATTTCTGATTTGAATACTTGCGTTGCTTGGTTTCTTGCTTTTGAAAGTGCCTTCCCTGTTGTCTGCGAAGGAAGGCTTTCAATATTCATTCCCAATTCTTCTAGTGAACCTTTAGCTAAAGTTTGTCCCCCATCAAAAAAACCTGTAGAAGATTTGAATACAGAGAGGATAATTTGCATTTCCTTCTGATTAGTTTTTCCGGTAGTATATAGCATGATAAAAAAACATAGGAGCAATGTCACCATGTCTCCATAGGTCAACATATACTCCGCAACTTTCTGAATGCAGTCAGGGCATTTTTGTTTAGCCATAAACCAGTCTTAATCCTTACCATCGTCTTTTAATACAGCGCGCTCTTATGGTGCTAAGTAACTTGAAAGTTTTTCTTTCACAATACGGGGATTATCCCCTGATTGAATAGAAAGAGTCCCTTCAATCATAATCTGTTTCATAGAAAGCTCGTCTTCACTTCTCTTTGCCAATTTCTTTACAAATGGAATTGCAAGTAAGTTAGCGGCAAATGATCCGTATAGCGTTGTAATAAGTGCTGCCGCCATACCGGTTCCAATAGCCGATGCATCCCCGCTACCTAAGTTCTTTAACATCGCCACAAGTCCAATCAGAGTACCAAGCATCCCGAAACCGGGAGCCAAGCCTCCAAGAGAATCCCACCATGCTCGACCAGATGCATGACGACTGGCTATATTACTAATTTCTGTTTCCATAATATTTCGGACAAGTTCAGGATCTGTTCCATCCACTACAAGTTGAATTCCTTTCTTTAAAAATTCATCCGGAAGTTCATTCACATCATCTTCTAAGGCTAACAGCCCTTCTCTACGTGCTTTCTCAGAAAAAGAAACGAGTGTAGTAATGAGTCCGGGTATATCAAACTTATCCACAAAGAATGCTTTACGAGTAACTTTTCCAATAGAAAGAGTAGCATCCCAAGGAGCAGAGAGAATCGTAGCCGCCACCCCTCCTCCGAAAGTAATTAAAACGGATGGAATATCAATAATATCTCCTGCTCCTAAACCGGCATAAATTGTTCCGAAGGTTAGAACAAGCATCCCTCCACCAAATCCAATGACTGTTGCTATATCCATCTTATTTACTTCTCCTCATTTGCGGAAATATGTATTGCGTTCTTAAAAACTTTTCTTTGGTATTCAATTATGCTATTTATAATTTCATCTACTTTTTCTTTTACGATAATTTTTTTATCGTTTTGCAAAGTAATTACCGAATCAGGAGTTGCCTCGATACTTTCAATCAAGTTACAGTTAATAATAATTTCGGAGTTATTTAATCTATGTAAGGTAATCAAGGATATTCCTGTAGAGTTTAGTTTTCTCTAATCAGTCTATCGACCTGATTTTTTATTTCATTTATGAATTTTTCTTCCGTGAATCGATTTATATTTTTTTGAAAATCCTGAGTCTTAAATGATAGCTTTTCGAATCTAGAAATCGCATCATTTAAAGATTCTACCGTTTGTTCAGGGAAAAAAACACCAGTTTTACCATCAATCACAGTTTCCAAAGCGCCACCCTCCCCAAATGCAATCACGGGAGTACAATATCCTTGCGATTCAACAGGCGTAATTCCAAAATCTTCTAGTCCAGGAAAAATAAAGGCACGCGCTTTTTTGTAATATTCTGCAATCTCAGATCGCGGTCTTCCTCCTAAAAATTCAATATTCGAAGGAACGGATTGCTTGAGCTTCTTCTCGTCCTGCCCACCTCCGATGATAACGAGTCGTTTTCCATTTTTACGAAATGCATCTATAGCAAGGTCAATTCTTTTGTAAGGCGCAAATGCAGAAACTATCAAGTAAAAATCCTCTTTCTTCTCACTAACGACTTTATATCCCTCCGGCAAGCAAGGCGGGTGGATAACAACAGAATCCCGGGCATAGTATTTCTTGATTCGCTTCGCAATGAATTTTGAATTAGCAGTATATTGGTCTACCCGATGAGATGAGGAAACATCCCATGATCGAAGATAATTGGAAATAGCCTGAATAATTAGAAATTTAAGTCCACTTTTTGCTGGAAAATAATCGTAATACAGATCCCATACATAACGCATTGGTGAATGAATATAAGAAATATGGATGCTATTTGGTGGAGGAATAATGCCCTTAGCCACACAATGAGAGGAAGAAAGAATCAAATCAAACCCCCGCAAATCAAGAGTTTCAATCGCCATTGGAAATAAAGGCAAGTAAGAACGATACTTGCTAGCCTTAAACGGCAAATTATTAGTAAACGCAGTATGAATTTTTCGATTTTCAATTCTCTCGTTTAATGTTCCCTTGTTGTAAATTAAAGTAAAAAGTTCTGCGTCTGGATAAATTTTTAAGAGTGAGTCTAATACAAGTTCTCCGCCCCTCATTCCCGTCAACCAATCATGTATAATTGCTACTTTCATTTGTTTAATGCTTTCCTTTTTATAATGCTGTGAAGTATAATAAATTTTCAGCTATTGGTTATGATAAAAAATCTTTGGTTTTTGTAAAACTTAATTAACATACAAATCCTCAAGTGTTTTAGGAACAAAGTTTGGGTCGCATTGTTTTGGTTCTTGTTCAGGGGAGAGTTTTTCAACTGCATTATCACGAAACGATTGCTTTATAAGGTATGGTTTAACATCAATGGAGTTAGTTTCTTGTTCGCACTCTTTGTAAGTCGGCTTTTGTTTATAACCATTGCAATATTCAGGTTCAACTATTTCTTTTGGTTCAGAATCAGGGATATATCTGAAATCACATTTCGAATAAGTTTGAATGTAAATTTTCCCATTCTCTAATTTCCAATTACCTCGCGTATAACCATTTCTCTTCATAAAATCAATGCAACCTGCGAATTCACCGAATACAATAATTACTTCTTTATTTCTACAAAGATAATAATCTGTTTCCCATTTTACCTGCCAAACAATTAGTTTGCCATACAAATCCTCTTCTGAATATTTACTCGAAAGAATCAGCCCGTTAATTTTTTCTTTCCAGTCTGGTTGTGCTCTCAGATTTTTCATATCAGGATCTTTCTCGATGTGAGCAAAAGCATTGTAGCCCATATCAACAGAATTAGCAAGATGGTAGTAGGCTTCATTTATATCTTCGAGCTTGCTGTATGCGCAGGCAAGATTGTAGCAAGCTAGTTCAGGGCGTTTTGGTTCTAGGAGTAAAGAAATTTTATATGCTTCGATAGAGTCTTTGAGTTGATTCAAATTCGCTAGACTATTTCCATAATGATAATAATTTTCACCAGTCGGATAAGATTCGTTTGCCGCTTCGAAAAGAAGAACTGCCTCTGCATCTTTTTTTGATTTATAAAGTAAGATTCCTTTTTGTAGCAGTTCCTCTGATTTCTGCTTCGCGATTTTTTGTTTTGCTATATCTGAATCAACTTCGATTAATTTTTTCTTTACCCATGCTTCAGAAAGATAATCAGCCTTGACCGCTTCGGGCTTTTCAATAAGTCCCGATTTTTCTTTGCAAGTTAGGTAAGCTACAGCAAATAAAAAACAAAGATATACAATTCTAAGTAGATACATCGGTTTCATTTTTTTAGGTAACTATAGGTCTGTCAATGGATTTACAACCGGGATGTTCTGTATAAAACTATTACATTTCAAACCATCTAAAAGAGACATGGACAATGCTTGAAGCCAAATTAAGTTTCCAACTAGCGTTAATTATTAACCAAACATTACCCATCCCAGGCAGAGATGAATTTTATGTACATTTCTTTTGATATTTGCCTAGTAGAAATACAAAAAGAACTTTACAAATTCCCAAATGCTTATATCCTGACTGCTATAGTTGCATCCTGAGTGAATTTATGTCGAATGCTCCAAATGTGAAATACAATTCTGATAATGATTTTTACTACTTCCTTGCTGTCTTAGACGACGAGTCGGTGAAGACAACCCTTCTTCATTTCAATCTAACCGAAATTATCAATATGAGTAACCAAATCAAAAAGATTAATTTTGATGAACTCGAAAAAGAAGAAATTGTAGAGTTTCTGCTTCGCACGTTCAATGAGAAATGTGCAACAGAGCCAGCTAAAATCCAAAAAATTGGACAACGTTTTCAGATTACGGATAACGCGATTAATACCGAAAAGAAAAACTTCATTAATACACTTTTAAAAAATCTAAAAAGTAGAACTCCGAATTTTTACAAAAGCAATATTCGAAACCTTAAAAAGAAACGCGACTTGAACGAGGAAGATAGCCGTAAACTTGGAATGAATGAAAGTGCTAACAAACTTATTCATGACAATAAGCGGGAGGTAATTATTATCCTCAAAGCACTTTATACCTTTAAGCGATTTGAAAGTATCGTTCTCTAAATCAAATTTCTTAAAGCTTCTACGACTTTATACATCGCATACGTATCCATCTTACAATACTCAGTGAGTAGCGTATGAATTGCGTTAACCTCATCCTCTGATAAATTCATAGTCTTTGAACGAAGAAATTCCAAGTTAGCCATATTTCCATCGTTAATTCCTAGCTCTTTATAGTCGAGACCGGTTAACGCCGGTAAGACTGCCTTTAAAGAAGCACTTCCCTTTTGAGCAGGATGATAGTAATAAAAAAATTTGAATGGGTCTGATAAGTCTTTAAAATTTTCTACAATCGTAGAATACCATTCTTCATACTGAGTAAATAACTGCACAGACTCACGCAAGCATCTCTTTTCAAATGTATCATTATAACAAATAATAGTTCCTGTTGGTGAAATTAATTTCGATAGCTCGGATAAAATATTGAGTCGCGGGTCGTCTATCCCGTTATCAATAAAGCTATAATGTTCAAGCGGTAAATCATGGTTACGCTGCACATGAAGAGAATACAGAAAAGGAATATGCTGGTATGGTTTTGTTTTGGGATAAAGGGGCATTGCTGGATTAACCGTTTCAAAATCTAAAAAGTAAAGTGGATATTGAAATGAATTTACAAAATCTTTTAGTTTATCTTGTTGGATAAAAGCTATTTTTGTTTTCTCTACATCAATTTGAATTTTCTGAGAAAACGACAAGTCAGGATTATCCGGAATATCTTTCAAATAACGAATTCCTGATTTGTAAAACTTTAAAACTAAATCACCACCTTCCCGCAAATTAAAAATATCACCATCGCCCAGTTCATGCCAGCAAGTTTTAAGATTACAATTTTTAGGACTACTGCAAGAAAATTCCTGGGATATAGGCGGACTTTCTTCCAAATGGATCAGGCTTTTAAAATAATTTAATTGCCTTGAGAATTCATCCTTTGCATATTTCATTTTATCTAGAAGACTGACCTTTACGAAAAACTGTTTTAAGTCTAATTCTTTATCAAATAAATAGTGAGGGTTAACATTAAGTATGCTACAATCCTTTATAGTAAGACCGCAAAGTTTTATAACATGCAATTGAAAAGATAAATCTTTCGTGTTGTCACGCTTGATATTAATAGAGGATTTTACTAAAATAATTTCCCAGGAATCATCTTCTTGTGATGGAACTAAAATATCCGTTCTAGAAAAGAACTCAGTGCTCAAAAAACTTGCATTATAAATTACTTTTCTTTCTTTAATCAATTCTTGCGTAATCTTATAAGTAGAAAACATATTTAGATTTCTGGGAACTTCTACACCGTTTGGGTAAAGACTTCTTGCGGATAACAAAACAGAGTCGTTTTGAATATTCATCCTATGTAAATTACTTTCATTCTTTGGAGAATAACGAAGTGTATTCTCTGAATGGTATTGGCTCCATAAGAGCAAATCACATTTAAGTCCGATCATAAACCTAGACTTTGTAAGGACGGTCGCCCTTTGTTCACTTGGAATTTGTATTTCGGGCAAATCGAATTTTCGATTTAGAAAGTCTTTGAAACGAAAAAGTTTTAGCATTGGGTCTGTTTCTAACCTAATCGAATATACCTATTTTGAATAGCAATAAAATGGAAGTGACGATACTAAATTTATGAATTCGATGATTACGTGTTTTCTTTTTTTATTTTCCATTGTATTTGTTTATTCTGAGTCAACTAAACCAATAGGCAAAGAACAAACTCGCTTAGATTACGATAAAATCTTAACAGGACTAGAGATTCTAAAGAATAAAAATATTCAAATCACTCTGCCAAGCGAATCAGGGTTTAGAAAAGATTTATATGATTCAAATGGAAATCTTTTAGAATCCGAATATATGGACGTGAAAGGAAAATTGGTTGAGGTAGAGCCTAAGATGGCAGTAGAGAAACGAATTTACAATTCTTTTGGGTTGGTAGAAAAAATTCAAACCTTTGATAAAACTAGAAATATTACTTCTACCTTACTATTTCAATATGATGCTAAATGTGTAGGAATAAAAAAAAAGGAAGCCTGCCTCGAAGAATTTTCTTTTTTTGACGGCACACAAAATCCTATCGAAGATGAAAACGGAATTCATAAATATAAAGCGGAATTTGACCAAATCTGTCTAGGAGTTGAGATTCGAAAAGCAGAGGATTGTAAAAAAAAAGAAACTAATCTAAATAAAAAATTAAAACTTGTAGAGGATAATAGTGGTAATGCGAAAGTAATTAGAACGTTTGATAATCAAGGGAATCTGAATTTATATGAAATTTATGATAAGACAGGAAAAATTAAGCATAAAGTTATCTATGCATATGATTATAAATGCATTGCGATTACTTCTAAGCCACAGGGATGTATAATATTTCAGGAATATTCAAACCGAATTGAGACGAAGACTATTTCGGATAACGTAAACTACGGAAAAAGAATTATTCAATATGATTTGAATTGCATTAAGGAGAAACGCAACTCAGAAAACTGTATAAGCCTGGAAGAAAACTATGATTTGAATGGAAAATTGAAAGATATTGCGCATCGCTTTACTTTTGGTTGCATGGATTACTCACTTGAACTCGGTGCCTATGCTAAAAAAATCGCAAACTTTGATAAAAAAGGAAATGAAATTCTTAGAGAATTTTATAATTCTAAGGATCAATTGATTGAAGATTCATCCGGTGGCGCAAAATACATATATGCCTACAACCAAGAATGTCTGGATAATGGTCATAAATCCCAATACTGTAGAACGCTTACCGAAATTTACGATAAGAATTTAAAACTAAAATATAAAGCAATCTACGATGAGAACTGTGTGAAAAAAGGAAATGCAAATCTAGAATCTCCAAACTATTGCACAGCATGGAAGGAAGTCTATGATTCTATGAAAGAAGAAGTAAATTCAAGAGATTCAATTAAAATTATTAAAGCAAATTTTGATAAGAACGGTTTCAAAAAGGATTTAGAACAATACAGTATTAACCGCAAGCTGAGTCTTAAAACAGTTTATTATTTTGATAAAGAGAAATTGATAAAAAAGGAAAACCAAGATGTAAATGGAAATCTCATTGAAGATGCCGAAGGAATTGCAATCTATACATATCAATATGAGAATTCCAAATTTACAACGCGGGAAGAAACTTTAGGCAAAAACGGAAAATTAAAACCTAATTCCGATGGAGTTGCTCGAATGGTATTCTTGTACAATGAAAATTGTCTACGAAATAATTCGAACCGTTATGAATGTGCCAGCTTGACTGAGTTTTATGACGAAAAGGAAAACCTAATTGAGCCTAGTTCAAAGAATGAGGATAATAACAATTATGCAAGATTAATTCGTGAGTTTGATCCAAAGGGAAACTTGACCTTAGAGGCTTACTATGATAAAAATAATAAACTCAAGAAGAACCAAAAAGGCGTGGCTAAGTATAAATTTTATTATGATGAGACTGGCGAGGTTATTCGCGAAGATCATTTTAGTAAAAAAAATTCTCTGAAGCGAAAGATTCAATATGTCCATGACCCAAAGTGCAAATCACTCGCCAATGATTTTAGTTGTAATACTTCCATCGTTTACTTGAATAAAAAAAATCTTCCATTGGATAAAGAAAATTTGGAAGGAATTCCTTATGCAAAAGAAATTACATCTTACAATTATGATTGTATAAATACCACTTCCGAGCCAGACGAATGCCTAGAAAAAAAAGAATATATTAACTCTAAGGAAGAAATTATTTTTGCTGAGTATTTTCAATATGTAAAGCCTCCCTCTACACAGAGTGAAATTAAATTAATCAAATTAAAATTAACCCAAGAAAAAATTCCATACGGCGTGGAATTTATTAAATAAATGATTTAAAAAAAAGTGGGTTTAACTAAAATATTATAATGCTTAACTTTCTAAGAAAACTTTTCGGCTCAAACGCAAAATACGAGTCACACCCTGAAGCAATTGTGATTTCTTGCTTCTTTAACCCGCAAAATTCCCCTTATAGACTAAAGGCATTTAACCAGTTTTATCAGTCGATAGAAAATACGAATCATTTCATATTGGAATGTGTGATTGGTAACGCCAAACCGCAATTACCCGAAAGTCAGTATATTAAACGAGTTTACACAGAAAATCTTCTCTGGCATAAAGAAGCACTTCTAAATAAAATTATTGCAGAGCATTTACCTGCAAAATATAAATATATTTTTTGGGTAGATGCAGATGTGGTCTTTCAGAATAAGAATTGGATCGTAGACGGTGTCGCTGAATTACAAGCGCATAATATCATTCAACCGTTTGAGTATTGCATACACCTGGAGAGAAACCAAACAGAGCCTTCGTTCAATGTTAATGAGCATAAGAAAAGAATATTTGATGATCGTTATTCCAACCGTAGACTCTGGAGAAGTTTTAGTGCTAACTTTAAAACAGCTCGTTTAAATGCTACTCAGCAAGAAAATTATAATATCCACGGGCATGTAGGTTTCGCTTGGGGAGCTAGGCGAGAAATTTTACAAAATATGCCGTTATACGATAGAGCTCTAATCGGTGGAGCTGACCATATCATTGCACATGCTGCGGCGGGGCAAATACCGCATAGCTGCATCGCCAAATCTTTCACTGATAATTTAGACGAAGTATTAAATTGGTCTAAAAAGTTTTATAAACTAGTGCAGGGTAAAATTAGTTTTGTCGAAGGCGATTTATATCATATCTGGCATGGAGATATTGACAAGCGACAATACTTAAAGCGAATCCAGGATTTTACAACCAAGACAAAGCAAATCATTCACAAGGACGAAAACGGACTCTATGTAACCCATGCGGGTGACGATGAGTATATGAAAAAATATTTCAAGCATAGAGAAGTATCATCGGATAATGACTATTTAACGTCAATGAATGTAGGATATTTAGGAAGTTCAGGAAATGCAAGGTCTGACTCTTTTGATGAGGCTATTCTGGCTAATGAAGTTTTAAATGATAGAAATGAAACAAATCTAAGTCCCTCTGAATTCGGGGGAGGGAGTAGTGGAGGCGGAGGAGCCGGTGGTTCCTGGGATGATACAAGCTCCTCATCCCAGTTAGCTCAGTCAGATAATTTTTCTTAGAGGAAAATACTAATTAGCCCTATTTACAGTCACAGAGCTTTTATTGCAAATCTCATTTGGTTTTAAGGCAGCCTCATTCCATACGGCGACCTTGCCTTCTTTCAAAACGAGCTTTGTGCTTATGATAGCTGTAATTACAAAGCTACTGTTTTTTTCCAAGTGTATCATTTCCAAGCCAGACATTATTGGATATATTCAGATTGTCCACCGATCCAGAATTTTGTAAGTAGCTCGTTTTCTTTTTATCGTTTGTATTGGATTGAATCAAATGATAAAAGAGTCCCTCTTTGACGTTAGTTGTCAAAGTGACCTTTTGCTTTGCTCCGTTGACTGTTTCATTTTGTTTTGGGGAAGTAAAGCTGATTGCAAGATTCTTTGGACAATCGAGAGAGAAGACGCTGCCAAATATTATAGAAATTAATAAAATTAATTTTTGAATTCTAATCATTTTGCGTTTTCCTTATTTTAGTGTAAATATAATAAATATAAATGATTAATAAAAAAGTCAATCGAATCAAACTTAATGGAAATGATATATACTGATTATGACTACTTGAAGCTAAATTCTTTGTAACCAAATGATCTATAACCCAGTAGCCAATTCCGATTAAAAAAAGAAAAATATAATATTTATATTTTTCCTTAATCAAAATATAAAGAGTCACACTGGAAGAAATTAAAAAAAATATAATAGGGAATGTCGATTCAGAAATATATTTAACTCGGTGGGACGTAGTTGAAACTTGTAAAATGAAATCAATTTGCATAAGTAGGGTAAAAATCATACTATAAATACTTAACAAGATAATAGCTTTATTCATATACTGAATATATTTAGGGTTCATAGTTTTTTCCGGTTTGTATTTTTTAATAAAATGACATATCTCTGATTTTACTTTAAAATCAAAAGTAATTTTATAGATATTATTTGCAATTTCTTTTTCGATGAATTTTAGATATCTATTTTAGAGAAGAGGATTATGGCTAATGGTAAAAAACGGTAAACTACTTATTGTTCTAATTATCCTTTTTCAAATTCAATGCATTAGTTTCAATTCACAGGAAAGAAATAAAAGCATAACTGAACTAAAAATTCTAAAAAGTTACGAATTTGAAATCATGAAAAAATTTGGAAGCAAATACTATGTATCCGCATTTTATGGAAACGAGAAAGATATTTTAGATTTGATTTCTGTGAGGAATAATACTATTAGCCAGACAGATATTCAAAATGAAGTTTCTAAATTCAATAATGAAAGTCTTTTCTATCTTGAATTGATTACTTCTAAAGATATTGACGAAGAAATTGCGGGATACTCATTTCAAAATAAAAATCAATCCCTGAATACTTATGCTTTATTCTACGAAAATTTAGTTTTATACAATAATAGGAGCATAGAGTATAAGGATACTGCCGATAAACAAATTTTACTTTCTGCCAGAAGAATGATTCCTTTATCGAGAAGGATTTTTAAATCAGGAGATTTATTTAGCTATGTTTTCTTATTGCCAATCGAAGAAATAAATACAATAAAGCTATCCATCGATGGTGAGAATAAAATCGAATTTTTTCCTTAAAAATAGTTGAAGTAAAATCAATGCAATCATAAAAAGCGGGAAAAAAAATTCTTTACAGAATAAATTTAGAATGTATAAGGAAAGATAATATGAAGCCTAAAACTTTTCTCATTCTGTTTCTTGTTTTGTTTTTGATTGACTGCAAACCACCATCTTATGGGAACCCCTGCGATCCAGATTCTGGTGCATTTAAGAATAATTATATTATTAAAACAATCATAAGAGATAAATCCGCTTACTGTGGATTGGTCACGAGTACGGTAGGAGCGGCAAGTTTAGGTTTGACGCTTTCTTATGTAGGTAGTCCTTACGATTTTTACCAGGGTACGCCTATTACAACAATTACGCCTACGATAAATGGAATTATTATGAATTGTATTTCTACGCCTAGTCTTCCAACAGGTTTAACTTTATCCACAACAGACTGTTCTATTTCTGGGATACCTTTAACATCCCAGACAAGCACAAACTATGCAATTACCGCAGCTAATTCTACCCAATCAGGTTCTGCAACTATTTCTATTCAAGTTAAGACAAAACAGGCAAAGTTTTTACTTGTGACTAACGCTGCCACTAATAATGTAGCTGTATTTTCAATTAATTCCACAACGGGAGTATTATCTGGAGTAGCCGGTTCTCCTTTTTTAACTACGGGTGGTACGGGACCTCGATTCATTTCAGCTCATCCAAACGGCTTATATGTATATACTGCCAATCAAAGTAGCGCAAATATTAATGGATTTTCAATTAATTCTTCTACAGGAGCTTTAACAGCTCTCAGTGGATCCCCGTTTTCCGGTCAGGCGGTTGGAGCTCATGCAATTGCCATTGATCCCACCGGCAAATTCTTGTATGCCAGTTCGTTTACTACTGCGGCTATTTTTTTATATTCAATTGCAAGTAGTAATGGAACATTGACCTATGTTGGCTCTTATGCAACATCACAGAGTAACCCGGCAGGATTAGTAGTTGATCCAACGGGTAAATTCTTATTTACCGGCACCACTCCAAACCCCGGAAAAATAGAAGGCTTCGCAATCAATAGTTCTACAGGAGCCCTAACTTCTATTTCGGGCTCTCCTTATACTTCAGGGAATGATACTATTTCTGTCGCCATTGATCCACTGGGTAAGTTTGTGTATGGAGTAAATTATTTTTCAAATGATATATATGTCTATTCAATCAATTCTACCGATGGAACATTAACTCCCATTTCAGGCTCCCCCTTTGCCCTTGGCTCTTCCTCTTCCACTTTCATGATGGTTGAGCCAACCGGAAAATTCCTTTATGTGGGGGCTGGTGGTACCGATGTTGTTGGATTTAAAGTTAATTCTTCGACTGGATTTTTGACATCTATGGGAGCCCCCTTTAGCGTAACTCCCGGTTCAAGTCCCGGTGTAGTTTATGCCGACCCAAGCAGTACGTTTCTTTATTCTGCAAACACAGGATCAGCTAATGTATCAGGCTTTACGATTAATCAGACAACAGGAGCTTTAACTCAAATTGGAGCTCCTTCGGCATCAGGTGGCACATCTCCTTTTGGTTTAGGCTTTGTTTCCTATTAGAAATTATTTTCTTGAAGTAAATCAAAGGTCTAAAGAGTATTCCTTAAGGAAATACTATGACCGCTATTGCTGGAAGAATAATCACCCACGAAAAAGAATTTATCGGAACTATCGAATACGATTCATTAACCGGTCTTATTACAAATGTAAAAGAAGGAATCGAGAAAGAAGCAACTCTTTACAATGTGCAAGACTGTTTGCTATTCCCCGGCTTTGGAGATATTCATATTCATGCGAGAGAAGATGTAAGCGGCAAGCACTGTTATAAAGAAGATTTTCTTTCTGCATCAGCTGCAGCGGTTAACGGTGGTGTTACCCATGTAGCGGATATGCCAAATAATCCGGTTCCACCTATAGATGATAAAAGTTATGATGAGAAGAATGCACTCAGTAAAAAAGCTCCGATTCAAATTACAATTTATGCAGGCATAGGTCCGAATACAAATCCTTTAAGTAAATCAGTTCCTTATAAAGTATTTATGGGACCTTCTATAGGAGAACTATTCTTTAAAACGAATGAAGAGCTTGAAGAGGTAATTCAGCGTTATGCGGGAGAGAATGTAAGTTTTCACTGTGAAGATCCAATTATTCTGGAAGATTCTAAGGGTGCTTCAACACACGAAGACAGAAGACCGCTTAAAGCGGAAATATTAGCAACTGATTTCGCCTTGTATTTAATTGAGAAATATAACCTGACGGGAAAACTCTGTCATTATTCCAGCGGAGAGGGATTGCAAAAAATTATCGCGGCGAAAAAACGGGGAGTAAAAGTTACCTGTGAAGTTACGCCTACTCATTTATTTTTTCATAGATCGATTTTAACAGAAGAAAATCACAAATGGTTCCAAATGAATCCACCGCTTAGATATGAAACAGATAAGAATATTTTACTGCAAGCATTTAAAGATGGATGGATAGATTTTCTAGCCACAGACCACGCACCTCATTCGATAGAAGAAAAGTTAAAGGGAATTAGTGGATTATCGCAATTAGACACATATGCATTGTTTGTAACTTATTTAATTAAAAAGGAAAAGGTAAGCTTACAACGAATAGCCGAAACTTGCTCGAAAAAACCAGGAGATTTTGTAAATCCGTATTTGCCGCAAGAATTTGGAAAAGGATTTGGTTATCTCGAAAAAGGGTACTCCGCAAATTTTACGATTTTAAATTTAACAAAGCCAACTACATTTAAAAAAGAAATGATTAAAAGTAAATCTGGCTGGTCACCCTTTGAAAATCATACTTTTCCCGGCTCGATTGAGGCTGTGTATTTTAAGGGAAAACTTTTAAGTAGGTAATTCAGATTTGCCGCCGGAATAGGCGCGAAGATTGTCGTAAGAATAAATTCCTGTATCGTGGTTATCGCTCCAAGTAAAGTTGAGCGCATAACGTCCTACTTTGCGCCAAGATATGAGTTGTATTGAAGTTATATGACCTGTAGCCGCACCAATTTTTCCGCCGTGACCGCCACAACAGACAGCACAGGGACATTTTTTACGAAGGTCTAGAAGATTAAAGTTAGAAGTAAAGCCATCTTTCCAAGTGATTGTCAGGTTTTCAGAGTCTGCCTGAATCTCTTGCGGAAAGGTGGCTAACATGGATTATTTTTTAACTAATACAGAAACGATTTCTTGGCGTTTTTTGTCTTTTTCGGTTTCGTTTAGCGAAAGCCATTCGCGCTTGATTTGTTTTTTATCAATGCCTTTAAGGTCAGCGTATTTTTTTAATAATTTAACAGTTTTCTGGTTCATTAGGTCAGGATTGTGTACTAAAGCTATAAGTCAAATATTTTGTAATTTAGGACTGCTAGATATTTCTAGATGACCCCTATTTTGTCCCAGCCGGATTTGGTTGTATTTCCTGTTTTGGAAGATTCATTTTTGACGTTTGCGTTGGATAAAAATAAGAGGAAGCCACATAAATCACAAGACTGATAGTGATCCCCATAGTCGCAAGCAATACATCTTTACCCACTTGACGAAAAGTATTCAAATAGGGCTTATCTTGCTTAGTGACTAAATGTAATACAATTTCGCGCCCAGCAAGCAAGCCCAAAAATACCCATGTAGTTGACATTGGAATGCTACTCAATTTCTGAAATACAAGTAAAACGATAGCATAAGCTATATCCACCAAAGTTGCAGCTTTGGAATAGGCTATATCGGACTTTTCACTGACAACTTCCTGAATAGTTCCTCCATTTGATAGAATAATCATCCCAATTGCAAACGCAATGATCGAAATCGCAGCGATGAACTCATAAACAGATAATTTTCTAGGAAGAAAAATTGCTATATTTGCAGTATCCTGTAAAAGCCAAGCTACCCATAGAAATGCCGTTGATAACCATTGAAATTTTGCCCATAGCTTTTCCTTTTTAGGCTTCGGTTCAAATCCTTTTAAATACTCTTTTTTCGCAAAGTAAGCATGTGTCCCCCAAAATGCCATTGCAAACAAAAAGGCAATCCCGTACCCAAGAAATGACTTATTCAGCATTTTCTCAATGTTACTACCACCAAATAATCCTAATATTAGGAACGTAGTTGAAATTGGAGCTTTTAAGCGAGTTATGATAACGAGGACAATCGGTGCTAAAAGTTGGAATAGATTAAATTCTGTAGCTTCAGGAAAAGTTTTTAGGCGATCAAAATGAATTTCTCCATCATCATGCACCCATCCGTATGCATGGACTACAATTAACAGACCACATAGCATAACAACTTTCGGTATCCAATGTGTTTTTCTTTTACTTTCAATAAAAGTTCCAACTGTTTGAATTGCGTCATTACCAGCAACGGAAAATGCAGCTACACTAAAGGCCATCCAACCTAAAAAATAATGAGAAACGCCAATAAAGTAAGAGACCGATATGAGAATTGCAGCAAGAGCTGTAGCTGAAAAGAATTTTACCTGGTCATTAAAAGAAGGGTTTGGATTACCATGTTTCATAAAACTGCCTTAGGGAATTTTTAAAATTTAAATCTCCGAATCGCTGTGCCGAAGAAGGGACTCGAACCCCCACAGATTGCTCCGCTGGTACCTGAAACCAGTGCGTCTACCAATTCCGCCACTTCGGCTAAACAGGTTTCAATGGTTTTTTTTTATCCCTTTTAGTCATTTCATTTTTAGAATACGTTCTTACCAAATATTAATTAGTGAGAAAAATTCAAGAAAATGTAGTTGAAAAATAAAACGACTTTGGTAGGTTTATCGCCATGAAATTTCCTCAGGATGATATCCTAATTCTTACCATTGGAATTGCCATTTCTGGAATTATTTTTTTTCTCTACCGCTACTATAAAAATAGAAAAGCTGTCGCTAACCTATCCATTGCTGCCGGTACATTAGAAGAACAATTAGTCAATCTCAATAAGGATTTTTATGAAATCGGAAGGGAAGAAACCTCCGAAATAATTCAAATAAATTCTAAGAAAGCGAGTAGGCAGCATGCATTTATTAATAAAAAAATCGGAAAGTTTTATCTGACTGACAACAATTCTACCAATGGAACATTTCTGAATGAACAAAGACTTTTGCCTAACCAACCTTATCCTCTTTCAAACCAAGATGAAATTAAAATTGGTGGAGTAATTTTAAAATTCTATGATTTAACAGAATCAAAAAATCGCTTCTAAAAAAAATGCCCTAGACATCCTTAGTATTAAATCAGATGTTTGAAAATTGAGGGCTAATTACTAAAATGAAAAATAAGAAAACCATTATCCTTGTTATTCTATTCTTATTGATAACAGGGTATTTACAAGACAGTTTGTATTCCCCACTTACGCCAAAAGCATCTGCAATTGCGCATTTTAAAATAAATTCCAAAATGATTCCTAAACCCAAATCAATGCCAGAAACTCCGCTTAATGAAGCTGAAATTAAGGAAAAGCACGGTCGAATAGAACTTATCCGTTTAAATGACGATACTTTTTTACGAGGTGTAGTGATAGAGCAGGGAGAAGGTTATATTCGCGTTGAAACAACTTCCGGCATTCGAAAAATTTCTACAGACCAAGTAGATACAGTAGAAATCATTCTATAATTACGATAAAACGGTTTACACTTATTTTATTCTGCGTTAAATAGACTTAGTATGCAAATAAAGAAATATGATGCCATTGTAATAGGTACCGGTCCAGGTGGCGAAGGCGCTGCAATGAAAGCAATAAAGTCAGGCAAAAGCGTTGCGGTTATAGAAAAATATGATCGAGTCGGCGGAGGTTGTAGTCATTGGGGAACTATTCCAAGTAAGTCGCTACGTCATGCGGCACAGCAACTCGTAGACTTCAAAACAAACCCCCTTTTTGAAAAGTATACGAGTAATATTGAATATCCGCAACTTGTAAAGACAGCAGAGTCAGTTATTTCCAAGCAAGTCAAAATGCGCCAAAGTTTTTATGAGCGAAATAATATAGATATTTATTATGGTCACGCTACGTTCGTTGATAAGAACTCAATTGAAGTAAAAAATTCTGATCATATTATCGCGCGGTTGGCTGCAGACTTTTTTGTAATCGCTACTGGTTCTAGACCCTACCGTCCTAAAGATATCGATTTCAACCATTCGCGTGTTTTCGACAGTGATACGATATTAAAACTGAATTATACCCCTCATTCTATTACGATTTATGGAGCAGGTGTCATTGGTTGTGAATACGCTTCTATTTTTAGAAGTATTGGAACAAAAGTAAACCTTGTGAATACTCGTGATAAGCTGCTTGCATTTTTAGATGATGAAATAATTGATGCACTGGCATATCACCTTAGAGAGCAAGGTATTTTAATTCGACACAATGAAGAATATAATAAAGCTGAACTGACGGATAACTCCGTTATACTCCACATGAAGTCAGGGAAACAAATTAAATCAGATGTCTTTTTATTTGCAAACGGTAGAACTGGAAATTCTAAAGAGCTTGGGTTAGATACTATTAGTATTAAAGTAAACGCAAGAGAACAGCTAGAAGTAAATGAAAATTATCAAACTAATTCACCTCATATCTATGCGGTAGGGGATATCATTGGTTATCCGAGCCTTGCAAGTGCAGCTTACGACCAAGGACGATTTGCCGCTACTCATATAATAGAAGGAAAATGCGATTTCAAATTAGTGCAAAGTATACCAACCGGAATTTACACTAGTCCTGAAATTAGCTCCATAGGAAAAACAGAAAAAGAATTGACAGATGAAAAAATTCCTTATGAGGTTGGACATGCTTTATTTAAAAGTCTAGCACGTGCGCAAATTACTGGAAGGACTGTAGGAATGCTAAAATTATTATTCCATAGAGATACCTTGCAGATACTCGGCATTCACTGCTTCGGAAGTGAGGCTTCCGAAATTGTTCATATTGGGCAAGCAATTATGGCACAAAAGGATGAGGCTAACACATTGTTATACTTTATAAATACAACGTTTAATTATCCGACCATGGCAGAAGCCTATCGCGTCGCTGCATTAAATGGATATAACCGAATTACATGATTAAAAAAATTGGAATCGATGTTCGCATGATCGATCATTCCGGTATAGGAGTTCGAATTTTAAATCTTGTAGAGCATCTAGCAAAAGAAAAACCGGATGATTTAGATATTTATTTATTCGGCAATAGAGAAGTTTTGGGTAAATATGGATTAGACTCTACATTTCCTATCATTGAATATAATACAAAAGTATATAGCCTGAGAGAATTTCTGGGTCATTCTAAAATGTCTGAAATGGATATACTTGATATACCGCATTTCAATGTCCCGCTTCGTTACCTAACAAAATGTGTTGTGACTATACACGATATTATCCCCTACAAGATGAAGGAATTTTTTCCGAGCAAGGTAAAGCAAATCTATATGAGGTTGATATTTTTTCTAATTAAAAAATTCAGTCGTAAAATAATAAGCGTTTCGGAATGCACAAAATCAGATCTAATCGAAGTATTTAATTTTTCTCCTGAACAAATCCAGACAATTCATAATGGGTTGAATCAGGAATTATTTACTCCGCATTCAAAAAAAGAATGCAGTGATTTCAGAGCTAAGTATAATTTAGAAAAAGAATACTTGCTCACTGTAGGAATTGGGAAAGGACACAAGAATCTAGGTTTCATAATTAAAACCCTCTCTCCATTATGGCTTGAGGGAAATCTTGATTTGCCACTCGTAATTGCTGGTGCTGGTGGTAAAATTCCTGAACATCTAATTGACATTATCCGACCGGTTGAGAAATTTATCATCCCATTTCAGAAAATTTCCTATGAGGAATTACCCCTTCTCTATCAAAATGCAAAGATGCTTATATTCCCATCTCTTTATGAAGGTTTTGGATTTCCATTACTTGAAGCACAGGGTGTGGGTTGCCCCGTATTATCCTCCAATGCCTCCGTCATGCCTGAAGTATTGCAGGGCTCGGCTTATTATTTTGATCCAAAAGATGAAAAAAAATTCCAAGAAGAATTCAGATTATTCATGCTGAACCCTTCTCTTTTAAAAACAAAAGTTCCTCTTGGCTATGAAAACGTAAAACGGTTTAGTTGGAAGAAGGCTGTAGAGGATACGATGAGGTTGTATAGAGAGTTATAATTATTACAGTTGTTGAAAAATTAAAATGGATGCACGCTGTCAGATTAAACTGACGCGAGAGCTAAATAATTTTTCATTTGACAAAAATAGAAAGTCCGTCTAAACTTAAAACATGACGACATTATTAGAACATCCAAATATACAAGCGTTAGTAACCCGAATGAGTATTGCCGACTATCATAAATTAGGTGATCTTGGATTGTTACCCGAAAAAATTGAACTAATTGATGGAGTATTAATCAATAAAATGCCAAAGTCGCCTAAACATACTTACATTATTAATGCTGTATCAAAATTTTTAAGAAAAATTTTTGAACAGAAAGGTTTTTATATTCAAATAGAGCAACCTATTACTACACGAAAATCTGAACCAGAGCCGGACGTTTCAGTAATTCAAGGAACAGAGAAAAGTTATTATTCAGAACACCCAACTACGGCACGCCTTGTCGTTGAAGTCAGTATAACTACTTATGATTTAGATTTTCAAAAACAATTCATTTACGCAGATGCACTCATTCCTGAATATTGGTTAATCAATTTAAAAGATATGGAAGTCGAAGTATATAAAAATCCTGATTCAGGAAAATACCTAGAAAAAAAAATCTATCGCCCGACAGACTCTATTGAAATAGAAGGAACGACTATTGAACTAAAAGAATTTTTAGTTTAATGTGTCATTCCCAAAATTCCACCCTTTCGCTTCGCTCACACTACCGCCAAGCGATATTGGGAATCTCTAGTTCTTGAGACCCCCGATAGAAAATTTCGGGGGTGACAACCAGCCTGAATCCTTACGCCGAACTCACCTTAAAATAATTCCATAGACTTAGATTACAATCCCTTAATTCTTTCCATCGCTTCTAATACATTTTCCTTTGATCCAAATGCGCTTAATCGGAAGTAACCCTCACCGGATGGACCAAACCCTGAGCCAGGAGTTCCAACTACTTGTACTTTAGAAAGAAGTTCATCGAAAAAATCCCAAGAACTTAGATTTCGTGGAGTCTTTAGCCAGATATAAGGAGCATTGGTTCCGCCAAATACATCGTAACCGAAACTCTTAAGTGAAGTCTTGATTGTATTTGCATTATTCATGTAGTAGTCCACATTTGCCCGAACTTCCTTCTTGCCTTCTTGCGAATAACAAGCTGCAGCCGCTTTTTGAATTGGATAGGATACTCCGTTAAATTTTGTAGTGTGTCTTCTCGACCAAAGAGAATTGATACTTACTTTTTCACCAGAAGAAGTATAACCCATTAGCTCTTTAGGAATTACGATATAGGCACAACGTGTTCCAGTGAAACCGGCAGTCTTAGAGAAAGACCGAAATTCCATTGCAACTTCTTTTGCGCCTTCGATTTCGAAAATGGATTTAGGTAAATGACTTTCTGTGATAAACGCCTCGTAAGCCGCATCGTATAAAATAATGGATTTATTTTGACGTGCGTAATCCACCCAGGCTTTCAATTTTTCTTTTGTAATTGTTGTCCCCGTTGGATTATTTGGATAGCAGAGATAGATTAAATCGGGTCGCTCTTTCGGAAGCTCCGGCTCAAAGTTATTTTCTTTTGTGCAAGGAAGATAAATCAAGTTCGCATAACGACCATCTGCCCCGGCGGCGCCAGTTCTTCCCGCCATCACGTTCGTATCAACGTAAACAGGATACACTGGATCCGTCACTGCAACCTTACTGTCTAAAGAAAAAATTTCTTGGATATTTCCTGTATCACATTTAGAACCATCAGAAACAAATACTTCATCGTGACCGATATTGACTCCCCTTGGAGCAAAATCATTTTGAATGATCGCATCAATCAAAAATCCGTAACCTTGCTCGGGACCGTAACCTTTAAATCCTCCAGCAGAGCCCATTTCGTCTGACGCATCTTTCATCGCCTTAACAATACTTGGAGGTAATGGAAGGGTAACATCGCCTATCCCCAATCGAATAATTTTTTTAGTCGGATTTTCTTCTGAATATTTTTTTACTCGTTTACCAATTTCTGGAAATAAGTATCCTGCTTTTAATTTTAAATAGTTTTCGTTAATAACTGCCATATCATTGTTTCCTTTTAATCAATTTTCTTCCTGCGAAACCTTCTTCGTAGGAATGTTCATATAATAAATCCTCTTCGCCGACTTTCCAACAATAGTAACCATCCCCATTATCAAAGTCTACTAACCATATGCCTTTCACATCAACTTCTAATTCTAGCATTGTAAAATTCCAGACTTTTACTAGCTCGTGAATTTCTTCTTCCATTCTTTCCATTTCATTTTCAGGATAAATATTATCAGCAAGCAATTTAGAAATAGAATGAGTTTTTGTGTAAAAATCTTCAGTGATTTTTTTAATTCTCGGAAAAATTTCCTGAGCTTCTTCGAGAGTCCATATTTTTTTAGGGGCAAACATTATTTTTACCTAATTAATTTCTACGCCAAGACAAAGACATAGAAGAGTCATTCTTACGATTACTCCGTATTCAGCTTGTCTAAAATAAGCCGCATTAGGCAAATCATCTACGTCAGTCGAAAGCTCATTTACACGTGGCAATGGATGTAGAACTGTCGTATTTTTTTTGGAAGCAAGGATTAACTCTTTATTAACCTTGTAAGTTTCTTTTAGCCGATCATATTCCTTGTGGTCTGCAAATCGCTCTTCCTGGATGCGGGTAACATAGATTACGTCACAATCCCAAATTTTTTTTATATCGCGGGTTTCTTCAAAGGTGAGCGGATAACCATCCATTTCCCGCTTATAGCTATCCGGTAAAATTAATTCTTCCGGTGAAATTAAATATAAATGTATTTTGTAAAATTTTAATAATTTGATTAGAGAATGTATCGTACGCCCATATTTTAAATCACCGATGAATCCAACTGTAAGCCCGTCCAGCTTACCCTTCTCCGATTTGATTGTATACATATCTAAAAGTGCTTGGGTCGGATGTTGACCAGCTCCATCGCCTGCGTTGATAACCGGCATTTTTACAGCTCCAGCAGCTATTCGAGAAGAGCCTTCTACGGGGTGGCGGATAACAGTGATATCCGCATATGCCTCAACCATTTTCATTGTATCGTAAAGAGTCTCTCCTTTTGAGATAGATGAAAATTGAAACCCAACTGTTGAAATTACTCGTCCGCCCAATCTCTCCATTGCAGACTCAAAAGAAAGACGCGTTCGAGTAGATGCTTCAAAAAATAAAGAGGCGAGCAATTTTCCATTTAACATTCCAAATGATTTTCCAGAATGTAGAAGTTGTTTCATTACATTTGTTTTTTGAATGATAAAGTCTAAATCTTCTTTCGAAAATTGGTCAGTATCTAGAATATTCTTGTGTGGGAACTGATACATAAATTCAAACTATTAAAGCTTACTTCAGTGGCAACCAAAATTGCAGTTCGAAAATCCTTTTTAAAAATCAAAAATATTTCATTGGTTGATAATCCAGGCTTTTTGTTTTGCTTTGTAAAATAATTTTTTCAGGCAGAACTATTGCAGACAGGTAGCCACCAAAGCCACAACCTGTATCAATTAGAAAATGATTTTCTTTTTGTTTTACTTTTTCTCCTTTTATATGGCCTTGGATTATTAACTTATCCGTAAGATGAGTATAACCTTCTTCGTAATTTGTCCAAATTAAGTCATGTTCATTTTGTTCTGTGAGCGGCTTATTGGGATTAAGCCCTGCATGGCTAAAGAAATAATCTTTTGTTTCATAATGAGTTAAAAGGGAAGTCATTAGCCATTCGTAATTATCTTTTGAAATTTTTTTTCTAGCTAAAAAATCAATAGAAAATTCTGGTTTTACCTGACTGTATACATTTACATTTTCTAGAAACATAGATTCATGATTTCCTAATAGCCAGATTGCGTCGAGACTTCTAACAAGGCTAATGACTTCATTCGATTGATTCCCTCTATCTATATAATCTCCAAGAAAGATCAGTTTATGATCTGAAAATTCTTTAGATAAAAACAATATTTCCTTTAACTGTTTTAAGCATCCATGAATGTCTCCGATTGCGATGTATTTCATAATCTTATCCATGATATATTATAATATTCTCTTTGTATTTTTACAATAAAAAGAATAAATATAAATAAATTCATTTATTTTTTAGATAGATTAAATAATCATTACAAACTAAATTCTATGAGACTGATTGAATCTAAAATTATAAATCCTTTTACGTTAGAGTTTAGGGACAAAGTAAAAGAAGCAGAGTATCATGATTCGTTTTATCATGATTATATCCGAAATACAAGATTTGTTGTAGGTGTTGTAGCCGGGTTAGATTTTTTATCTAACTTCTCCAGGTTTCGTTATTTTCATTTTGAATTTTTGTTCAGTGCTAGTTTTGAAATTTTTGCTCTTTCCATTTTTTTTATATTAATTTCTTATTTCAAAGTATTCAAAAAAATTGTTATACCTACGGTCTTTATTTCTAATTTAGCTCTGGCTTATTTAACAGTAATAGAAGTAGTTCATAAAAACGGAAGCCCGCTAGAAGTCTTACAGGTTATTATTTGTTATACAATATTTCCTAGAAGTTATTTCAAATACTCTGTCATTGCAAATACATTCACACTCATTATCTATTCCTATTTAACGCAATCAACATATTGGGATAATCCTAATAATGCGTCAGAGGTATTTCTTTTTCTAAACATTACTGTTTACTTAGAATTAGCCGCATATTTAAAAGAGCGATTCAATCGAAATGATTACCTGACCAATAAAAGAATTGCAGAGCAAGAAGAAAAATCCAACCGACTTCTTTTAAATATCCTTCCAGTAAAAATTGCGGAAGAGCTCAAGCAAAAAGGTGAAGTCAGCCCGGTTCTCTATGAATCTGTATCAATAGTCTTTTCAGATTTTAGAGGCTTTACTCGAATAGCCGAAAAAATGGGACCGGAGGAGTTAGTAAAAGAATTAGATGGGTATTTCTTTCAATTCGATGAAATTGTTAAAAGATACAACTTAGAAAAATTAAAAACCATTGGTGATTCGTACATGTGCGTTGGAGGAATACCAATTCAAAATTCTACCCATGCGATTGATGCTTGTCTCGCTTCTTTAGAAATTTTGGAATTTATGAAGCAGATGAAAGAAATTAAAACCTCGATTGGCTTGCCTTTCTGGGAATTACGATTAGGAATTCACTCCGGTTCCGTTGTCGGTGGCGTCATCGGCAAAACAAAGTTTGCCTACGATATCTGGGGAGATACAGTAAACCTGGCAAGTCGAATGGAATCGTCAGGTGATGTTTCGCGCGTTAATATTTCAGAACAAACCTATGAATTAATCAAAGATTTTTTTGAATGTGAATTTCGCGGAGAAATAGATGCCAAGAATAAAGGCAAAGTTAAAATGTATTTTGTCAATGGAATCAAATCGGAATTATCCGTTGATGGTAAAGGGCGAGTACCCAATGATAAATTTAATTTGATCTACGGGAATTTATGAAATAAATATAGACAGGTTTCAAACCTGTCTCTACGAGGGGTAATATTATTTATCCACTAGAATTAATCTTGCACAAAACCGGTTAGCTCAGTGCTGACTGGAGTGAGGATAATGGAAAATGGCAATAAAATATACCAGTAGCGAGTTGTTTCTCGCTGGATGATATGGACTTTGCTTGCTTTATTTTTTGTAGCATCTTCGGTAAAATCATCAAGGGTTTGTTCAAAACTAGAATTTCCTAGCTTTTCATGAATAGGAACGATTCCAAAGAAAAACTGCAACGCAACATTGGTTGTAGTTTGGTAGTATTTGGGCTTGCCCATCGGGGTGCTTGTGTTATTGAATTTTTTGATTTTCTCTGTGGTTGAGCAGTTTACAAAGACAGAGATAAAAAATACAGCCATTAGAAAAAAGAAATGTTTCATGTGTAACCTCTAAGTTAAATTTAAACCTTGAGGCAGATTCCAATATTCCTCTATCAATTCAATCTTTTTTAGGATTACGAATTTGTTTTATCTGTAAGCATTTTACTAAACTCGATGGAAAAATTATATGCATCGCCAGGCCAACGTGCAGAAAGATAGTTCCCATCTTGAACAAAAAAACCTCGCTGTAGATTTTGTAGTGTATCGCGAAACATAGGTGTCGGTCCTTCGATAAAATTTTCTGGTGAGGATAACACGGATGTTACCTCTGCCTGCACTGTAATCTCTGGGTATGTAAGGTAATAATTTCCCAGCCAAAGTCGAGTCAAATTAAACGCAGTCATTTCCTGTGAGTTAAGTAGTGCAGTTGTCTTTTTTTCAAAAAGAATAGATTTGCCGCTTTCTGGATTTTTACTTCTTGCTGCCAATACAACACCATGGCATATCGCGCCTATCGGTTTTCCTGTAATGAAAAAATCTCCTACAAACTTTTGGAGAATTGTTGATTCTAAATAGTCTTTCATTCTCTTGGCATGTCCACCGGGAAGGATTAGACCCTCATAATCGGAAGGTTTTAAATCGCTATAAGACTTGGGATTACAAAATGTATTGCTCTTGGTCATTTCAGCGTAGGCTAACAAAGCGTCTTCCCTAGCCATTAGGATTTTTTTCCAAACTCCAAGCCCCTTTCCGGTTAACATAATCTTATCCGCTTCCCCTGGTTTACCATCCGGTGTAGCAAACTCAACAGCGAATCCCTTGGATGTTAAAATCTTCCAGGGGATAGCTGTTTCAGAAGGATCGAAATCATTATGGGGAATCGGCATTAGTATCATAATTTCAATCCTTGCAATTTGCTGCTTGTGTTACAATCGAAAAAATTTTATCTATCAGCTTTACGCTCACTAACCTTAACAGTCAATGGCTCGCCGAATTGAGATTTCTCGAAGACCTTAGCTAAACCAAAAAGAATAATTCCATAGAGTAGAGTAGAAGCAACTGTATTATAAAAAAATGGAATTGCAAGCACATAACATTCAATTAACCCTGCGAGTGATTTTTCATACATAGAAGATCCTGCCCATACTGCAAAATTTGTAACCACAAAAAAGAATACAGCACCAAAAAGCCCTAGTCCAATTGTCTTTGGAATGCTTTTATCTTTTTGGAGGTACCAACCCAATATTGTAAATAGAGCCATACAAGCGTAAACCACTGGCATTGTAGAATGAAACCCAATGATTGCATCACTTATGAGCATTGCAAAAAATGGAATTAGGAGAGAATCTCTCTTGGAAAGAATGCTTGCTCCAGAAAAAAGTGCGATTGCCATCACCGGAGTGAAATTTCCTGGGTGCGGAATTAGCCGACTCATTGCGGCTACAAAAATCATTAAAGAAACAAAAAGTAATTTATTCATAGTAGAACCTCATGAATAAGAAATTTTGAATTTGCGAGTCTGTCAAGCAGGATTTACATTCTTTCAATGGGACTTGATTCTGCTGGAAAAAAATTCCATTCCTACAAAGCATGACTAAGTGGCATAATGAGGGATAATTTGAAAGAAATAGATGAATTAATAGAAATTACGGCTAGGCTCAGAGGTGAAAACGGCTGCAATTGGGATAAAAAACAAACTTATGAATCACTCAAAGAATTTATAATCGAAGAAGCTTACGAAGTTGTAGATGCCGTAGAAAGTAAAAATTTTGAGCATATGAAAGAAGAATTGGGTGACTTACTTTTTAACATTATTTTCTATGCTCAGATTGCGACTGAAGACAATAAATTTACAATTGCAGATGTAGCAAAAGATATTTCCGAAAAGTTAATTCGCCGTCATCCCCATGTTTTCAATGTTCCCGCAAATCTAACTCCCGATGAAGTCCTCGCAAATTGGAATAAAATTAAACAACAAGAAAAGATGAATAACCCTAAGCCTGATTCTGTTTTAGATGGAATTCCAAAATCACTTCCTTCAATTCTCCGAGCAGAAAAATTACAGAAGTCTGCTGCAAAGGTTGGATTTGATTGGGCAAATGTAGAAGATGTAAAGGATAAATTACAGGAGGAGATTGATGAACTATACGAAGAAATAAAAAGTAATAATCAAGATAGTAATAAAGTAGAAGATGAACTTGGTGATGTTTTATTTTCAGTAATTAATCTTTCGCGCTTTCTAAAAATTTCACCCGAAGTAGCACTAAATCGCGCCAATTTAAAGTTTACCTCACGATTTCAATTCATCGAAAAGGAAGTGAACGCACAAAATAAAAAATTAGAAGAAATGACTCTAGAGGAAATGGACAAAATATGGGACAAAGCGAAATTAAACGAGAGCATTTAAGATTATCCGAAAGTGATTTTCCTATTCTTGAAGAAATGACGAAGGGGATTATGCAGATTATTCTGAATAGTTTCAAATGTGAACCTTTGCAGGTAGATACATGGCCCTATCGTTATTTAATCGAGAGAAATAAAATCCAATACGAATTTATTTTTTCACAAATGGGCTCTCTTACTTTGAGACTTGCCAAAAGTGAGCGTTACCGGAGAAATCCACCACCTATTTTTTACATTAGCATTGGTAAGTATGAAAATGTAAACTATGTATGGGAAGATTTTAGTGCGACGGAAGTCAGCATAGAAAAGAAATATTTAGTTTCTTCTATTGAAGCGAGTATTTCCATATATGAAGATTCGATTCGTGATATACACAAGCTAAACTGATTTTCGGTCATGTTCGTCTGACGACGTGCATTTTTAAACCGATAAAGGTTTTTAATTCCTCTTTAAAAGAGTTTATATTTTGGAAGAAATTTCGGATTGCAATTTGGAAACTTTCAAATTTAGCAAAATAGGTTGTATTAATAACTGTCTCGCGCATAAACTTCCATAGCCGCTCTATCAGATTTAAGTTGGGACAATAAGGCGGAAGGTTTATAATTTCAATCTTTGAAGTCGCCAAGAATTCTTGAACAGCTTTACTTTTATAATATCTAGCGTTATCCGAAAAGGCATATATTTTTTCTTTATCTGAATATCTTTTTTCAATTTTTTTCAGTAACAATATCGTATTGTCAGAATTTACTTTTTCACCTTCCTCTATAAATACTTCGTAGGTAAATGGGTTGTATGCGCCATTAATATTCAATCGTTGTCTTCCTGAATTGCATTCAATGAATTTATCTTTACCTTTTTCAATCCAAGCTTTGGAAGAACCAGTATTATGCTGAGGATGAACTCCATCTAGAAATACAATTGAGCCTGTATTATCAAGGCTTTTAGAAAGATTTTCAAATTCATTGATAAATTTTAATTGAGCTTC
>JANYCR010000046.1 GCA_025360185.1 Leptospiraceae bacterium
TCAAACAATAGAAAGCTTATAATCAATGAAAAAACGAACATTTTTTCAGAGAACCCAGATGACTAGCTTTGAAATATTTCTAGATTAATGCATTACCGAACTTGACGTCCGGACCTCCAGTCTGCACTCTGTCAAGATCCCAGTCCGTTCTTCCTCTTCACCACCTTCTGGAGTTAGTGTCGCTAAACCTTCTGCCTTGGATTCTTCGCTTTCGATTCTCCTGCAGTTCTGACATCTGCTGACTCAAACTCGTCTTGTCTGACTTTAACCTGGATTCTCATGCTAGTAGTTTGCAATCTTCAAATACCATGAGTTTATTAGCTGATAAAGTTATTGATCCCTTCACTATTCCAAAAGCAATTGCCCCTAGATCTACAAAAAGTCGAAATCTTTTGCCATCTCGACTGAACAAATTCAAACAACCAATGATACCTTCCTGAAAAATTTGTCAGCAATGTCCTTTTCTCAAGTCATTGGAAACATAAATATTAAAGCCCCTGCTTCCGTCGCTTCAGGTGGAGTGTCAGAAACTTTCTGCCCAAACATTCCTCAAATCCTTGAACTTAGTGCAAATGCGAGTGCCGAATCCAGTCCTGTTGTCCTGACCCTTAGCGTTAGTTTATCAAAAAAATCTGGAATGGATCGTCACCTGCATACTTTGGCTGATTTTGATGTGATGTTGACATGTCCGAACCCCTTCCGTCACGGTTCCAGTTACAGTTGCAGTTACGGTTATGGGACACAGTCAGTCATGTCTAAACATCTTAATGTCATGCACTGGAATTATGGTGGACTAACTCTGGAAAAAATTATTTATTTATCTGATCTTCAAATCAAACCTGACCTCATATTCTTGTCTGCAAACTGGTTCACCCAATCTCACACCATATTACGATCTAATTCCCCAAAATTTCCCTACTCATTTTGACCGAATCTCCACTTGTAAATCCCAGACAGGGTATGCGTCAAAAGGGTGGTCTGATGTTTCTGGCTTCCAAGAATGCTGATTTATCACACTTCATTCAGATCCGGCGAATTCTGGATCATGCTTACCCATTTTCAACACTCTATTGTTTGTACCTACCTTCCTCCTTCACTATCAGAAGACGATGTCGACCTTGTCTGGAAAGAAATTGCTTCTTGTGCTGGCAACTCGTTCATAACTGTCCTCATGGGTGACTTGAATGTGAAACTTGGTGACTTGTCAATGGACAAGGAATACTCCCCCATTCTTCGTGCCAATTCTGTTCGAAAATTTATTCAGAAACATCATTTATCGTGGGATGCACCTGTTAGTAAACAGAGAGATAGAGTGCAACATGTATTTTCTGGCAATGGGGCCTTTGTCAATCAACTTTCCCACACTACCTGCCGCAACAAATACGCTACCCTATCAGACCATCCCTCTATTGAATTCCAGTTACAACTACCCCCAGCTCAACCAAACATTTCTGGTCCTAATTCAAATTCAAATTCAAATTCAAATCAGACTCAGAGGGATAACACTAGAAGATTCTATTCAAAATTCTTATCTTCTGAACCAACAAGGGCCGGAATCTGTCAAGCTCTAAAAGACATTTTCGCAACCTTGCACCCTGATGTCATCTTCCATAGTCTACTCGATTCGGTGACAGAATTAGTTGATGCTCATTTCTTCCTTGTCCAACTACATGTCGATTGGCTAAATCAATCAATCATCGACTGTATGAATGAAACGGCCCATCAATTTCTCGGCTCGTACATAGTTGGAAACAAGAAGAAGGAATCTGATCCTGCCCCAGAGTATCTACAAAAGTCAAATTCCCTTGTAGATACCCTGAGGATATTTAAGCGGATCATGAGGCATAAGGCCTTGGCTGACTCCATACTGGTATCTAGAGAGGATAACATTACTCCCGAGGCGGATGCGTATAGCTACTTCTCTGATATGTATAAATGGAGACCTGGTATGCAACCAGGGATGTCTGCTGAAAAGAATGATGAGGCCGAGGCTAGACGTGACGAGATTTGTCACCCGTCATTTAAACCCGATTGGATCAATATGTCTGATATCAAAGGTTTTATTAAAAAATATCCAAAAGCAAAGGCTCCGGGTCATGACGGTCTCTCTATTCATCTTATTGCTGCAATGGATCAAAATGGAGATGTCTCAAAAGCCTTAAAACAACTTTTCGATTTGTGCTGGAACTTTGGAGTCACCCCTAGTAGTTGGAATCTCGCATCCATCTTCTTGATCCCCAAAAAAGGAGAGGGGAAAACTGTCGAATCTAAACGACCCATTTCTCTGACTACCATGTTTAGAAGAATCTTTGAAGGTGTCATTCTCAAACAAATCATGACAACCACCTCTCCGACCCTACCCATCTCAGACAACTTGAGCCCTGCTCAAACTGG
>JANYCR010000062.1 GCA_025360185.1 Leptospiraceae bacterium
GGTCTTGGTATTGGTCGTATCGGTGGTCAAGCTGTTGAAGGTATGAGCCGTCAACCAGAGGCTGCAGGTAAAATTCAAACTGCAATGCTTATTTCTGCTGCATTTATTGAAGGTGCTGCATTATTCGCATTAGTGATTGCATTCCTAGCTGGTGCTGTTTTAAATAAAGAATTACCAAATTCGTTAAAAGCACATACACCTGCTTCTGTTGAGCAACCTAAATAAATAAGAGGCAATCATTTTGATTTATCTAGCGGCAGGCGGATTACTTGATGCTAATCCAGGTCTTTTAGTTTGGACCATAATTACATTTTTAGTTGTAGTTTTTATCCTTAGATCTTTTGCATGGAATCCTATTCTTCATGCTCTTGATGAGAGAGCAGAAAAGATTCACGGTGACATAGAGAAAGCGGATAAAATTCGCAAAGAAGCAGAAGAGCTATTAGCTACCTATAAAGCTAAGATTAATAGCGCGAGAGATGAGGCGATTGCAATTGTAACTGAAGCAAATGCAGATGCAGTAAGACTTAAAGCCAAAACTGTCCTTGAGACCCAAGATGAGATTAAAGCTATCAAAGAGCAGTCTATCAAAGACATTGAACTAGCAAAATCTAAGGCTGTTCAAGAGTTGCAAGCACAAGTTGTAGATCTTTCTGTAATGATTGCAGGTCAGATTTTGCAAAAGAAAATTAAAACGGAAGATCATTCTGAGTTTGTGAAAGAAGAAATAGCTAAACTCAAAAGCATGAAAGCATAACTATGGATAATATTCACGTCGGTAAAGTCTACGCAGAAGCTCTTCTCGAAATTGCAGCAGAGAAGAAAAATTCCGGACTCATTGAAGAAGAGTTACAAGCTGCTGTTAGGGCAATTTGTGATGACCGTGAAGTTTGGGAGTTCTTTTTATCTCCCAAAATTTCTAAAGATCAGAAAATAAAAGCAGTTGAGAGTTCATTCAAATCTACCTTTTCTGAGACAGTGAACTCACTTCTTTTTCTCCTTCTCAAGAAAGATAGAATCTTTTTTATTAGAGAAATCGCTCTTCAATATACGTTGGGAAATGATAAGTTAAATGGTAGAATCCGTGCATATGTGGAATCTGCTACAAAACTAAACGATTCTCAGTTGAGTGAGATTCAATCTACACTTGCGCAAAAATACAAAGGTGAATGTATCATCGAAAATATTATAAAGCCGGAACTCATCGGCGGATTGGTTATTCGTTTTAACGATAACCTTATAGATGGCTCAATGAGAAGCCAACTAAGCAGTATTAAGAAAAATTTACTCCAGAGCAAATTAGGTGGGGCATACTATGAAAATTAAAACTGAGGAAATTACTTCCTTAATCAAAAAAGAAATACAAAGCTATAAGCAAGACTTAGCAATTGACGAAGTCGGAACCGTTATCGAAATCGGGGATGGTATCGCAAGAGTCTTTGGCTTAAAGAATGTTATGGCTGGTGAGCTTCTTGAATTTCAAAATGGAATTCGCGGACAAGCATTTAACTTGGAAGAAAATTCCGTTGGGGTAGTTATTCTTGGTGAATACAAGCATATTGAAGAAGGATTTACAGTAAAAAGAACCGGTTCCATTTTCTCTGTTCCAGTTGGAGAAGCAATGCTTGGTCGTGTTGTAAATCCTTTAGGTGAGCCAATTGACGGAAAAGGTCCAATTCTAACTGACAAAGTTAGACCAGTAGAAGTATTAGCCCCTGGGATTTCTAAACGTTATCCTGTAACCGAGCCTCTTCAAACGGGTGTTAAAGCTATTGACTCTATGATTCCTGTAGGTCGTGGGCAACGTGAGTTAATCATTGGTGACCGTGGAACTGGAAAGACAACAATCGCAATTGATACTATTATTAATCAAAAAGGTTCCGGCGTTATATGCGTGTATGTCGCTATCGGACAGAAAGCTTCTACTGTAGCGGGTGTCGTTCAAAAGTTACAGGATAAAGGCGCAATGGCTTACACAATTGTTGTAAATGCAAGTGCATCCGATCCTGCTCCTTTGCAATTCATCGCTCCTTATGCTGGTTGTACAATGGCTGAATACTTTATGTATGACCAAGGAAAAGCTTGCCTTATTGTATATGATGATTTAACCAAGCAAGCTGTCGCCTATCGTCAAATGAGTTTACTACTTCGTCGTCCTCCGGGTCGTGAAGCGTATCCTGGAGACGTTTTCTATTTACACTCGCGTCTATTAGAAAGAGCAGCTAAACTCGATCAAAAATACGGCGGTGGTTCTTTGACTGCACTACCAATTATTGAAACACAGGAAGGGGAAGTATCAGCCTATATTCCTACTAACGTTATTTCTATTACTGATGGACAGATTTACTTACAGTCAAACTTATTTGCATCTGGTATTCGTCCTGCTGTGGATGTCGGTATTTCTGTATCCCGTGTGGGTGGAGCTGCTCAAATTAAAGCTATGAAAAAAGTAGCTGGTACGCTTAAACTAGATTTGGCGCAGTTTAGAGAATTAGAGGCGTTTGCCTCACTTGGAACTGAGTTAGATACTGCTACGCAAGCACAGTTGGATAGAGGAAATCGTATCGTGGAAGTATTAAAACAACCACAATCTAATCCGTATCCTGTTGAGGAGCAAGTCCTTGTTATCTTCGCTGTAACACGTGGGTTAATGGATACTATTCCAGTGAATAAAGTGCGCGCATTTGAAACCTATTTATTGAATCATATAAAATCTCATCACCCAGAACTTCTAAATGAAATTCGCGATGAGAAAAATATTAAAGATGAAAACGTAGTAGCAGAGCGAGTAAAAGAAGTTGTCGCAGACTTCCTAAGAAAGTAAAGGTTTTAAAGTGGCATCCCCTAGAGAAATTAAAAAGAGAATCGTTTCTGTAACCAACACAAAAAAGATTACTCGTACTATGGAAATGGTAGCAACTGCCAAATCCAAAAAGATGAGTAATCGTGTAAATGCTTCTAAGCCTTTTTCTGATAAGATCAAAGAGCTAGTTGGCTCTTTATCTTCTCTTGCAAGTAAGGTGGAAAGCCCTCTTCTAAGAAGAGAAGATAACCCAAAGAAATTAGCTGTATTAGTCGTTACGGCTAACAGAGGATTATGCGGGGGATACAATAGTAATATTTTTAGAATGACTCGTACTTTCCTTGCAGAGTTAAAAGCTAAGGGTATTGCTTATGATCTTTATATAATTGGAAAGAAAGGAATTTCTTTTTTCAAATTTTCGAAAGTGCCTGTTACACAATCGTTTGTAAACATTGATGACAATTCAGGCTACAAGGAAGCAGAATTCTTCGCTAACTTATTTATGGATGAATTTTCTACCAAGAAGATTGATGGATTAGAAGTGATCTCCACTGTTTATCATTCGTCTGCTGATCAAAGAGCAGAGATTACAAGGATTCTTCCTATCGAGCCGCCAACCGGTACTAAAGAAGTGAATGACTCTGTAATTTATGAGCCAAGTCCAGAGGCTATTTTGAATTCGCTTCTGCCTCTTGTAATTAAGACAGCAATGTATAAAATGATTCTAGAAGCAGTTTGCTCAGAACAAATTGCTAGAAGAATTGCAATGAAGTCCGCTACAGATGCGGCAACAGATATGATAAAAATATTAGTTCGTGGATACAATCGTGTTAGACAATCTAAGATTACACAAGAAATCTCTGAGATTGTTGCAGGTGCGGATTCACTGAAATAGAGTTATAGTTTAAGGGAGTATAGTATATATGAACGTTGGAAAAATCAAACAAATCATCGGTTCGGTTCTCGACATTAGTTTTGAGAATGGACATCTACCAGAAATCTTCAATGCATTAGAAATTGACTTAGAGAAAAATGGCGTTAAAGAAAGAATTGTTGCTGAAGTGCAACAACATTTAGGTGATAACACTGTAAGAGCAATTGCTCTTTCTTCTACTGACGGAATGGTTAGAGGGCTTTCGGTTAGAGATACGGGAGCAACTATAAGTGTCCCGGTTGGTGTTGAAGTACTCGGTCGAATTTTTAACGTGCTAGGTGAGGCTATTGATGAAGGTCCTGCTATTAATATTAAAGAGCGTCGTTCTATTCATGCGTCTGCTCCAAAGTATGAAGACCTTAAACCAAAAACAGAAGTTTTCGAAACTGGAATCAAAGTCATCGATTTACTTGCTCCTTACATCAAGGGTGGTAAAACAGGATTATTCGGTGGTGCTGGTGTGGGTAAGACTGTATTAATCCAAGAATTAATTAATAATATTGCTAAACAGCATGGTGGATATTCTGTATTTGCCGGTGTTGGAGAAAGAACGAGAGAAGGGAATGACCTATGGCGTGAAATGAAAGAGTCTGGCGTTATTGACAAGACCGTTCTTGTTTACGGACAAATGAATGAACCTCCAGGAGCGCGTCTTCGTGTTGCGTTATCCGCTCTTACTATGGCTGAACATTTCCGTGATTCTATGAATGCAGACATCTTATTATTCGTAGATAATATTTTCCGATTCTCGCAAGCTGGTTCTGAAGTATCTGCTCTTCTTGGTCGTATGCCATCTGCTGTGGGATACCAACCAACTCTTTCTACTGAAATGGGTGGTCTACAAGAGCGTATTACATCTACACAAAATGGTTCCATTACATCTGTTCAGGCTATTTACGTTCCTGCGGATGATTTAACTGATCCGGCTCCTGCTACAGCATTTACTCATTTGGATGCTACAACGACTCTTTCTAGAGCTATTGCATCTAAAGGAATTTATCCTGCTGTGGATCCTTTAGATTCTACCTCAAGAGTTTTAAATGCAGAAGTATTAGGAGAAGAGCATTATACTGTAGCCCGTGAAGTTCAACGTATTCTACAAAGATATAAAGACTTACAAGATATTATTGCTATCTTAGGTATGGACGAATTATCAGAGGATGACAAAATTCTAGTAGGTCGTGCACGTAAGATTGAAAAATTCCTTTCTCAACCATTTTTCGTTGCAGAAGTCTTCACAGGTTCTCCTGGAAAATATGTAAAATTAGCGGATACTGTTCGTTCTTTCAAAGATTTAATTAGTGGAAAATACGATGACCTTCCTGAGCAAGCTTTTTACATGGTTGGATCTATTGATGAAGTTGTTGAAAAGGCTAAGAAGCTAAGAGCATAGAGATGTCTGAAGGTAAATTAACAGTTACGGTAATTTCGCCAGAGAAGCAAATCTTCTCTGGACCTGCTGAATATGTAAATATTCCAGGAACAGTGGGCTATTTTGGTGTGCTCGTAAACCATTCTCCGATTGTTTCTGAGTTGGAAGTTGGTATTCTAGAAATTAAAAGTGATGGGAAGACTCTTAAAATTGTAATAGATGGTGGTTTCGCAGAAGTAAAATCAAATCAAATTAAAATTTTAACGAATGGTGGCGATGTAAAAGAAAACATCGACCCAAAGCGTGCTGAGGCTGATTTAGAAAAAGCAATTGCTTCTAGTTCTAAAACAAGAGAACAGGACATAAAAAAAGCTAAAGTGCGAGTATTAATTCATAAAACTTAATCCATAGAATCCCTCTATTAGCCGAAAATGTAATTTAGGAATAGGTGAATTTTTATTAAAAATAAGTTTCCAATCCTACTATTTGCCTTGATTCTAATCCTTGTAGGAATATACTTGAGGCAAAATAGAAGCTGGTTAAAGGAAATTTATGCCCCTGCTAAAATTCATGTTAAAATTTCTGGAAAGGTTAGAAATCCTGGAATCTATGAGATGTTCCATGGAGACCAAGTGAAACATTTGGTTGAAAAAGCAGGCGGCCTAACTAGTAATGTTGACAATTCCAATATAATTTTAGATGCTGAAGTGATAGATGGTCAGGTTATCAGGATCGAATAAGGAATAGGAAATGGCGGAAGAGAGTAAACAATCTGGATTAGCAAGCGACCAACCAAAGTCTGGTCGTTCTATTAGTAATGCTTCCCTTGACGACAGCTTTTCTGATTTAGAAGAATCCCTCGATTTTGATATTTACATAGAGGATATTCCTTTAATTGCTGAGGCTAATGGTGAATTGTCGGATGCAGCACCTCTTACGGCGCATTTTACTGATCCTAGTTCAGGCATTTCTGGACCGATCCCTTTAAATCTAAAATCATTTAAAGACTCAGACTCTGATGACTATTCTGAAATCGGCTCAAAACCTTTTACGGAAGATGATCTAGATGACATACTCTTAAAAGATAATACGGCAAGTCAATTTGATGATGAATCTATCGCTCTATCTTCTTCTGAACTAGATAATATAACTGGAGATAATGATGATTATCTTTCTGAGACCGATGATTCCTTCGAGAGTAATTTTCAACCCGGCGGAGGAAAATCTCTATTTGCTTCAGATGAAGGGGATGAATTAAATGATACTTATGATACTGATTTAGGAGACGATGATAACATAACTCTGGGCTCTGAAGAATTAGATCATATTCTGAATCCAGATGAGGATGAAGAAGAATCCGAAAATGAATTTGAAGCAAAATCTTTTTTTGATAGAGAATCTAATGATGAAGATGAATCTATTGCTTTATCTGATTCAGAATTAAATAATATAACCAGTTCGGAT
>JANYCR010000068.1 GCA_025360185.1 Leptospiraceae bacterium
CGAGTATCGGCACGAGTAAGACCCAGAATTTTTCTCCCCAAAAACCTACTCTGATAAGAAGTAAATCTGCGACAAAAAAAGGTGAGAACGGAATCATAAAAGCCATCCCAACTGAAAATATATAAAGTACAGTAGACCAACGGTTCAAGCCTTCTTCCGGCTTAATCCCTGTTAAATTTCTTGTTCCAGCATCAATTCGAAATATGCCCATAGCAGAGAATAACAATGCTTTGACCGTAACGCTGGCTGATAGGCAGTAATAAAAAATTTCATCCGGAGGATTTAAGAAAATGAAAACTGCCAACGCCCCACTATGAAAAAGAGCAATCTGTGCTGTTATCCGCCGAATATCATTTGTTTGATTCAGTGTCCAGAGACTATATAGCATTGTAATAATTCCCAGGATTAAAAGCCCGCTGGAAGAACTAAAATGTACACTTGTAAATTGATAATCCATTTTAACAAATGCACGAAGAGCGATTGCGACGGTAGCTGGAAAAAGACAGGATATTAGAGCAGAAATTTGACTGGGGCTCTCTGCATATGTATCACTTACCCAAAAATGATTTGGAAATAATCCCAATTTGGCACTATATCCAAAGATTGCTAACCACATTCCTGTTTCCACTAATTTATTCTGATGAGAGTTTATCTGCGCCAAAATTTCATTCGCATTAGTAGTCACCTGTGAGTGGATGCCAAAGCTAAGAATGATTATCCCTATAAATGTCAGACTAAGTCCGAAAGAATTTAACAGTAAAAACTTCCATGCAACTTCAATCGACTTTTCAGTTCTACTCATGGAAATTAGAAGCGCGCCAAATAAGGTAGTTGCCTCAATTAACACCCATTGCAATGCGAGGTCTTCCATCCACCAGGAAGTAATAACTACTAAGAACAAAAGAACAATCAGCCCCGCCCAATAATTTACCTTCTCCTGACTTTTCGTAAATGCAAATAGCAGATTTAAAAATACCAGAACAAACGTAATTCCCGAAATGATACTAAGAGTACTTAAGTCCATAGAGATTTATCCCCTATTTGCTTAATAGAATCCCCGCGAATTTGAAGCGCTGCGGAGGCAACAATTACAAGGAGTGCATCAATGAATGCGCCAAACTCAATACCAAATGGCAAGCCCTTCTGTAGTATTAGCGTGAGTAAGAATGTTCCATTCTCAATCATAATGAAACCGCAAATCAAAACAATCCAATGCGTTCTTGCGATGAATGTAATGAGTCCGAGATAAATTAAGAGGAAAACGTAGATTACCCCTATTCTATCTATTCCCTGCGGCAACTCTCCTAATCCGCGCACAATAAACAAAGACATGATTAGACCAATGATAAAAAAGAAAAATGTAGCAAGAAACCCAAACCTAGGTTGAGTATGAACACTCATCTTACTTTTTCTGATCGACCAGTGCAGTATATATGGGGTAAGTGTAGTCTTAAAAACTAAAATCATCGCAACCAAAGTCCAAGCATGAAAATCACCCAGACCATGAACCTGAAATACGGGGATAACTAATAGTAACCCTTGCAGTGCCATTAAATATAAAATTCTCTCAAGCCTGTTCTCTACCAAGATTACGATTCCAGTCAATACCAGAAGTAAATATACGAGATCAAAAGGATCAAAGCTCATAGTATAATACCTCCCTCAAACTTTTAAATCTATTCATTATTTTCCTCATTATAATTTTACCAGAGTTCCTAATACTAAAATAAATAAAAGGGTAACGCCCATTACCTCCGGTATCCACGCCCATTTTCTACGTATACTTACCGCCTCCCAATATCCAACGACTATTGCAATGAGTATAGCCCCTAAGAATGTAATCAAGTTCTCCATGGGTCTAGATATAACATTATCCACAAACTTAGAATGTTCGAGTCCAATTCGTACGACTAATACAAATAAAGTTGCAATTTTTAATTGGTAGCCTAATTCAAATAAGCCCATTGTTTTGCCTGATGCTTCTAGTAACATAGCTTCATGAACCATCGTAAGCTCAAGGTGAGTCCTCGGATCATCAAAGGGTGGTCTCGCTAGCTCGGCAAGAACTGCAACCATAAGTGCACCCAAGAACAGGCTACCTAGTATTACCCCCACCCACGAAAAATTAAGTTGTAGTTTACTCTGGGCTACTAGAATACTTAAAAGTAAAATAGGCTCAGAAGAAATCGAAAGTAGAATTTCGCGGGAAGTTCCAAGACCTCCAAAGGAAGATCCAGTCTCCATCGCAAAAGTAGTAGTAGCCACTCGCTGTAGTGCAAGAAAAAAAGGAATCAATAGGAAAGGCATCCACTCATATACTGCAATCGACCACATAATAATTCCGGATACACAAACGAGCATTGGAGAAACCTCTGCAAAAAATCCAGAGTTAGCTCCATCAACTGGACTTTTTCTAAGAAACCGGCTTAAATCATAAAAATTTTGTAGAAGTGGAGGTCCTTTTCTACCCTGAGCACGCGCCCTGACTTTTCGAATAATCCCACCGGCAATGATAGGGAAAATTGCAAAAATTAAAAAAAGAATAATATAATTTAGTTTTTCCATGTTTAAATCCTTTTAGAAAATTTCAAAGTTTAACTTATTCATACATGAATCTTTAAAACAATAATTAGAAAAAGCGAAATCAAGAAGGCAATAGCTGAGAATAATAGATAGTAACCAATCTCCCCTGATTCAACTTTATTGATCCAATACTTTCCAATATTCAAAGAAGAGACTAATGTCTTATTAACCGCACTATCAAAATACAAATCCCCATTCTTACTAATAAAGTATCTACCCAGAGAATTATAAAGCGGATCCGAGATGACAGATGCTGGAATGGATAATTCAGAACCGGCATAATTATTTCCACAGTCCCAACCTCTTCGCTTACCTACTTTGTGCGACCATCTAAATAATAACAGGCTCACAAATAGAGTTGTTATTCCGATACAAATCAAAGTTAATTTGTAAAGCCAGGCAAGTAGATAAGCAGGAATCCAATTAGCAAGAATAGCTGCATTTCCAGAGAGAATATTTACACATTCATAAGCAGAATTTGAACTACAACTGATAAAGCGATTCATTACAAATAAAGGAATGAAAAGTAAAATAGGAATTAGAAAAATTCCTATTCCTATAGCACGCAAAGAAATAGATATTCCACTTGCGACTGCTTTTTGATCAGATAATATTTCATTAGCAAGTTTTTTATCCGGCACAGAAAGAACCATTGGGAGATACATACGAATATGCGCAGCAGACCCTAAAACGAGACCGGACAAACTAAATAAAATCGCTAGCAGAAAATAAATCGATTCACCTACATCGGGCAAATCAATTGTTTTAGAAATTAAAAAGAGTAGAGTTGATTCAGCAATAAACCCGATCGTCCCCGGAATAACAGCAAAACTCATTGTGCCTGCGCTCAATTCCAAACTAGATAGACCTGAAATTCTTCCAACACCACGACATAAATCTATTACTGTTGTTTTGGCTTTCTTGCAAATATACCCAATCGCAAGAAATTGAAATACTTTTGAGAAAGAATGATGTAATAACATAATATAAAATAAAACCAAAAATGATTTTCCCAATGAAGCATTCTCTTCTATATCACTATTTATCCAAAGAGAAGCGACAAATAAGAATAGCCACATAAAGTTGCTATTTTCAACAGTACTATAAGCAAGAGATTTTTTAGCATCCCTACTAAAAAAGGAAGCAATACCACCCAGAAAAACTCCAACTCCTGCTAGTGGAATTAGATAATGACTTAAAGGTATCTCATTCCACCAACCGAGCACATACCTTACAAAAAGAAGAAGAGGGAGATTTATCATCAATCCTGAATAGGCAGCCGAACAATGGGCTGGAGGACCGGCATGTGCTTCCGGGAGCCACATATGAACTAAAGAAAAAGAAGCTTTAATTAGTAGTCCTATCATTAAAAATGAATACCCTAAAATTCCTTCCGGCAAAAATACCCAAGCTGTTAAAAATATCATAGAGACACTGCTTGCCAGAAATAAGGCAAGAATACTTCTTATTGCCTTTGGCGTAAAACCCTGTCCTAAATAAATAAGAAGGGATCCAATCGTAGATATCTCCCAAAAAACCGGCAGCCATATACTCTTCCCTGCCAAGTAAGCACCGGAGAGACCAGCAAAAAATAGAAAATATCCAACAAGTATACTAGCATGTTCTTTCGTTTCATAACCTCGAACATAGATTAAAACAAAGTTTCCTAAAATAGCTTGAAGCAAAAGACCAAAAAACAAAGGAAAGTCCAAACCCATGAAATCTTTTCCCCAGTGCTGCCCTAGAAAAATTGGAAAGAAAAGAGACAATCCTATCAAAATGCGTAAAAAACTCATAATTTTAGTTCCTTAAGGATATTAATTTTTAAAAACATAGTCCACATGTAAGGATTAAAGCCATTCTTATGGCTAACCTCAGAACATTGCAATGCATCCAAATTGAAGTATTGTAAATTAAAATCATTACCACCTCCGCGAGTAGACTAACTTTCTACTAGTAATAAATATTGTTAGATACTTGGAGGAGGTATACTTAAAAGTTTAAAAGGGATTTTTTGAAAAGGAAGAAAATTTTGTCGTAGAGCAAGAGAAAAATATTGTTGTCTATTAAGTAAGGAAAAGGAAAATAAATCAGTAAGGCTTGTCTCTTCTTCTAAATCATCATTGAACTCAGAAAGCAAAGAATCGCAGGATTTATAAACAGTGGCTTTGAATTGAGAATTGATCGGAGATATTTCTTGTTTAAAAGAAAAATCGGTAGAAATAACACTGGTAGAATAAGGTATTAATAAGCTGAACAACACAAGTAAGTGAAGGAAAAATTCTTTTACTTTTGATTTCATTTACTTGTTAAGCACCCTTACTGCCATTTAGAAATTAGAATAAAAAAAAACAATCATTTTAAAAAATACTTTACTTCTATGGATAAAAAGCAATTGTATTCGATTTATACGCCGTCCAAAGAATAAGGTAAAGAGCTTGTCTCTTAATTTAAATAGATTAGGGTTATGAAAATAAAAGTTATCTTAAAAAACGATGTTCACATCATTAAAATAGAAGGTCCAATTAAAGCTGGAAATGAGTTTGAGTTAGGTGAGAAAATTGAAGAGTATATCAAGAAAGGTAAAGCTCCCAAATTTATCATTGACTTAAAAAAAGTTCCCTTTATCAATTCAGCAGGGCTTGGTATTTTTTTAAATATTTATAAGCATGTAGATGGATTGAAGGGCAGAATGGTATTTGCCAATCTAAATTCAGATATCGAAAACTTAATGGAGATAACGAAGCTAGCGAGTATCTTTGAGATTTTCAAAACCGCAGATGAGGCGTTGGAATCCTTTGACTTCTAGAAACACTGTCCGTGAGACTTCTAAATTTAAAAATGCTGGCTGGCTTTCTGGGGAAGAAGTCAGTAATTTTTCTACTCTTTCTTTTTTTACTCTATCATATCACGTTTAATCGTTTTACAGGCAGTTTCCTACTCAATTATATTTTTACAAATTTTTCCACTGGCTCTTTCGCGGGGAAAGTAAATCAGTTTTCTCTTTTTTATGGATTAGAAATTGAATCTATAGTAATTCGCTCGGGAGCAGACTTTGATAATAAAATTATTTTTTCCTGTGAAAGAATTGCAATACTTTACAATCTTCCTTACACTTTCTTAGGAAAATTAAAACTTTCCGAGATTTCTCTCAGAAAACCATTTATACAGGTTTTAGAAAAGAACGGCAAACTGAACGTAACCACACTATTCCCAGCAGGCGAGCCAAAGCCCAAAGAGCCGACACCAGAAAAAGCTCCGCAAGAAGAGATAAATGTTTATTTGCCGGTCAGCGCCTATTTGAATTTCTTTATTGAAGATTTAACGTTTCGAATGGAAAAAGAAAAAGGACAAAAGTATTTTTTAACGGAAGAAAAAAATCTAGATATAAAGCTACTCATCGCCACAAAAAGATTTAGAAAAATTCCTCTGAATGCAAGCATAGTTTCCATTTTTGAAACTATTCAAATTTCCATTAATCCAACTCGCGACTTACAAGTATTATTCCAAGATAATCATAACCAGATTAACCAGCCAATTGCAACATCCTTAGTATTAAATTTGGACTCCGAAGCAAATCCGCCAGAGTTTCATTCAAAGTTAAACCTAGGCTCTGAGCAAATCCAGCTATTAGTGAAGAATCGCAAATTACCACCATTTGGATTAAACGTTTCTTATGATCTAAATTACTTACCCATTGAAGATACGCTTGAGCTAAGTGATTTAGCTGTAAAATTTGACAAGACCGAATGGTTAAGAGCAAATGGGAAAATAACAAAAGCGATTACTGAAGACAGAGATTTCGATCTAAAAATTTTTAAATCCCGAATCGAATTATTGCCCGTTGCCTCTGTCTATAAACAAATCCCTGGGCTTCCCAATTTGGATTTTAGAGGAAATTTAGAGTTAGCCCCAATCACAGTCACTGGAAAAATGAATTCTCTTATTACAAATGTAGATTTAAAAGTAAAAGACTTTTTTTTAAAGCAAAATACTTCTTCCCATAATATTCCTTTCCTGACCCTAAAAACTGCGGCTAATATTGATTTACTTACTAAAGAAGAACCAACTAAAGAAAATCCAATCCCTCTTCTAAAAACAACTAGTTTAAAAACTGAGTTATCTTATAACACACTCCTAGCCGACCTATCTGCCGAAGTGGATAATGGCAAAAAAGTCCACGTCATCTTAAATTTAAAGAGTCTGTATCTAAAAAATTTTGTTAGTACACTCGGCGGGAGGCTCAGTGGTAAAGTAATGGTTGATGGAAATACTTTTTCTGATCTAAATGCAGATATCAAGGCATCTATCAACGGTCTCGATTATTCAATCAAAGGAAGTAAATCTGGTTTTAACAACATAGATTTATCACTATTAGCCGGAATATCATTGGGAGAAAAGTTCTCGTTCCAATCCGGAAATATAAAAAATCTCTCTTTAAAAGTTAAGAACGAACAAAACCAGGAAGCTCTCGGATTAGCGGTAAATGGCAAATTAGCAATGAACCCGACATTGGATGTTTCCATAGACAAGCTTGCGTTAAATTCTGATCTCAACCGCCTAATACCAATTCTCCCCTTAACTCTAAAAGAACAAATTGCACCATCTAAAAAAACAATTGGAGATCGCCCTACTCTCGACGGGAAGATTCATTATAAAGACAACCCGGATTCAATGCAAATAGATGGCTCATTAAAACTTGCCCTTCCAGGTATCAATATAAATGATATTAAGCCAGAATTTTCCATAAAAATCGCAAAAGATAATACGGGCGAAATTACAATTTCAAAATTTACACTAACAGCTTTGAATGGCGTAGTCACAGGCAATGCAAGTGGAAACCTGATTAAGCGAACAAGTCAAGACAAGCCACCTCTAGGTCCCTACTACCCATCTATTACTGCTTTTTTATCACTAGCCTCAGAAAAACAAATTGAGCTAATAAATGGATTCAAGTTCGATGGATCGGTTAATATTGATTTGACGTTAAAAGACTATTTAGCAAAAGGAAAGTTAGAATCTAAAAATTCCAATTTCGTTTATTATTCGGGGACTTGTAAAGAAAGCGATTATACTGCTTGTAGTCTAATGTATATCAATAAGGTTAATATTAATTTTCCATTCGAGCACAATCTAAAAATTACAACTACAAAAAATTTAATCGAAGGAAATAAATCAAAATTCATAAGCACGTATGGACAAAACCTTCCATCTAATTTTACCATTCAAAATATAATTGGTACTCACCCCTATATCCAAAATGACTTATTCAAATTCTTACAAGAAAACGGAGTCCAACCGGGATTTACCGCAAGGCTTGATTATAAAGAAAATGTATTGAATATTCACGCTTTAAAAATCTCAACTCTAGACGGATTTATTTTTGGAAAAGATATTCTATTTAATATTGGCAATGCAAATGTAGACGAAATGGAATATGCCGCTACTGTTCAGATAAAAGACATTGACTTAAAACAACTTTTGCCCCTCAAATCAAGAAAAGAAATTGCAGATGGAAAGATTAGGGCAGACATAAACCTTTCCGGAAAAAACATGAAAGACCCAATCGCAAACTTGAATTTGTTCTTTAGCGTTTTCAAAATCGGCGAAGACTTTGGAAAAAGTGCCATACGAATTGTAAGTCCTCCCAACTTGCTTACAGATGGGATAATTGGTAGTTATTCGCAAATTAATAAAATTGAAGTTGAATTATCCAAGGGATTAGTCTATGCTGATATTTTATTCCAAAGATCTATTCTATCTACTGTTTTTATCGGTATCGATAACAACCAAATCTCACAAGAAAGAATGCCCCTTGCTAATTTTTTAAACCGCGCACAATCGGAGGTATCTAAGTATGAATAGGAAAAAATGGGTATTATTCTCAATTCTTTTTTTTACAAGTTTAAATTGCAATTTAAAACCACCTGCCATTACATTTACACAATCACAAACCGCAGCCGAAAAACAAATGGTCGGCGAGGACAAAGAGCTCGAGAAAGATGGCTGGCTTATTTCATCTATCAAAACATCGTCATCTGGTTCTGATGAATGGAAAAAAGATACACTCCTGTATGAAGAAAGTGAATTTAAGGATAAAGACTATTATACCCTACTGAGCGTAATCGCTTATTTGGCGCCAGAGGTAAAATTATATAAGTCGAAGGGATTGCTTGGAGAAGGGTTAAATGGTCTGTTAGAAAAACCAAAAATAATTCTTGATAAGGCGACTCTGGATGAATATTCTACGTCAGAAAAAAAGAAACGACTTGAAGAAGTTTCTAAACTGATAAATGAGTCAAGAGTTAAAATATATGAAACTAGAATTTTATCGCTGACAAAATCAGATAAGCCCAAAGACGATCTCACAAAGCTAAAAGAAAAAATAATATTGTCTAATTATAATAATTCAGAGCCAGGGGAATATATAGAAACATCAAAAGCCAACTGGACTAAAAAATAATTCATGATTTCATTGCCAGGTTATACTATAAAGGAGAAAGTTTTTGAAAATAAGAATACAGTGATATATAGAGCGATTGCGGATGACACTAATTTATCCGTAATTTTAAAGACTCATCGAAATAGCTTTCCTACAAACCGAGAAATTTCCGCCTACCGGAAGGAATTTGAAATTACTTCAAAGCTCCCAATTGACGGGATTCTAAAATCTTATCATCTTAAAAAAAGCGGAGCACAATACATAATCATTTTTGAAGATATGCACGGGGTTTCCCTAAAATCATTTATAGGGTATAATAATATTAGCCTTAAATCCTTAATGGATATATTTTTATCCATAGTAAATATAGTCAATAAAATTCATAAGCACAATATAATTCATAAAGATATTAATCCGTTAAATATTTTAATTCATCCAGAAACATTCAACATAAAGGTAATCGATTTTGGAATAGCATCCATCTACAGCAAAGAAAATATTGAAAACTTAGAAGTAGAGTTTTTAGAAGGAAGTATTCCCTACATTTCTCCCGAACAAAGCGGTAGAATGAATCGACCGCTTGACTATAGATCTGATTTTTATTCACTCGGAGTTACATTCTATGAGCTTCTAACTAAGCGAACTCCTTTTGAATCAAATGACTCAATGGATTTAATTCATTCTCATATAGCGAAATCTCCTATTTCACCTTTCTACCAGGCTATTGCATATTATCCGCATAGCGATATAACCGTTAGAAAACTTTCTGAATTAATTTTAAAACTTCTAGCAAAAGATCCAGAAGATAGATACCAATCTGCAAGTGGAATCGCTTATGATTTAATAAAAATTTTAGAATATGAAAATCGAAATGAGCCGCAAAGTCCCTTATTACTAGAAATTGGCAAAAATGATTTTTCCGGAAAACTACAAATTCCATCTAAGCTTTTCGGAAGAGAATCAGAAAGAAAAATCTTGGAAGACTCTTTTAGTCGAATCTATGTCGGTTCGAGTGAATTAATTTTTGTTCATGGGTATGCAGGTGTAGGGAAGACAGCTCTGGTCAACGATCTCAGAAGAAATGTAATGGATGCAAACGGCATTTTTATTTCTGGGAAATACGAAGAGCTAAATCGAAATTTACCGTTCCTAGGATTGCTATCCGCATCAAGAGAATTTATACGTCAAATTCTACTTGGCGGTTCAGAAGAAATTGGAAACTGGAAAGAAAAATTCCTTCGAAGCCTGGGAAATAACGCCAAACTTATAACAAATGTAATACCAGAGCTGGAAATTATAACGGGTATCCTAGAACCCGTTGAAGAATTAGATGATAACGAAACAGCAAATAGATTTCAGCTAACGCTTCGAAATTTCATAAATACTTTTCAAGATAGTAAACATCCAGTTCTGCTTTTTTTAGATAATTTTCAGTGGGCGGATACAGCTTCACTCCAATTAATTGAATCATTGTTTGATTATATGGAGACAAAAAATATTCTATTTGTATGCTCTTATAAAAATAGTGAGGAAAATCTATATTATTCTGTTCGAAATTTCATTCAAGCTATTAAAAATAAATATCCATCGACCCAAGATATTGAACTACATAATCTTAAATTAGATGATGTGGGTAAATTTATTGCAGAAACTATTAATTATCCCCAAGATAAGTGTATCGAATTCTCTGATTTAATTTATTTAAAGACGAGCGGAAATCCTTTTTTCATAACCGAATTTTTGAAATTTATATATCTTGAAAAATACTTACTGCCGCAGGAAAAACCAGAAGGGGGATTTTTATGGAAATGGAATGTTGATTCCATTCGCAATCTAAATATCAGTGACAACCTAGCAGATATAGTGACATCCAATTTAAGACTTTTGCATCCGAATACAGAGGCTTTAATTCAAATTGCTGCCTGTTTCGGAAATACTTTTACTAGTGAAGTATTATCGTTATTAACCGGTGAAAATAAAGCCGAAATTGAAGAATCTTTAATTGGCGCAGTTGCCTCGGGCTTAATTCTTGTTTCAGGAAATACTTATAAATTCCTACATGAAAAAGTACAGTTCGCCGCCTATTCACTATTAGATGAACAAAAGAAAACTCAATTGCATGCAAAAATTGCAAAAGTTCTTTTAAATGATCAAACTGATTTTGAAATAAAAGAAAAAATTTTTTCAATAGCTAATCATTTGAATCTAGGAAGAGATTATCTTTCTAGTGATGTATCAAGACTAAAAGCTGCCCATATTAATCTGGAGGCAGGGAGAAAAGCAAAATCGTCTTCAGCCTATGAGTTAGCGCTCAAGCATTTCACAAATGGAATTTATTTTTTAGAGTCTTCCGCTGAAACAGAAAGTAAGGAGTTAAAAATCAATGCCTACCTAGAAGCTTCCGAGTGTGCCTACCTCTGCAATCAATATGAAGTAATGCAAATAACTCTCGATAAAACGTTAGCCGAAACAGATGACCTCATCATAAAAGCAAAAGTCTCTGAAATAAAAAATAAATATTTAATTACATCCGGGAATCCTACTCAAGCAATTCAAAATACGATTGCACTACTCTATGAACTAGGTGTTCATTTTCCTACCTCCCCTAAAATTTATCATGTGATAATTAGTATTCTAAAAGTCAAATTTGCACTCAGAAAAAAAACCATGCATGAACTAATCGTTTATAAACAAGCTACTGACCCAAAAATCATTGCGATTATGCGGCTAATATCTATTATAGGTTCAGCGGCTTATTTTTCATCTCCGAATCTCTTACCCCTTTTAATTTTAGAAAATGTATATTTGTCACTCAAATACGGTTACAGTTCGTATACCCCTTTTTCTTTTTCTGCTTATGGGATAATACTTTGTGGAAATCTTGGTGAAGTAAATAAAGGATATGAATTCGGAAACCTGGCACTCAAAATTTATGAGAACCTCGATGGAATAAAAAGTAAAACAAAAATACTACATATGGTAAATTCTTTTATTATTCACTGGAAGGATCATATTCGTTTAACACTTGATCCATTATGGGAATGTTACCTGAGTGGTTCCGAAACTGGTGATTTAGAATTTGCATTTTACGGATTAATTCAATACTCCTTTCATTCTCTTTTTGCAGGAAAAGAACTTGTTCCTCTAAGCAAAGAAGTTTCCATCGGAATTAAATCGCTAGAAAATTATAATCACACAAACTCGAGATACCAATTGAAAATTTTTCATTTAGTATTACTAGGGCTAATTGATCAAAAAGAAAATCCAAATACAATTTTAACCGGGATAAAAAATCTTTTACAGGACAAAGACATTGACAAAACATCTGTCGAGGCTAACTCATTCTATTTTCACTTTTATAATTTATTCTTAAACTTTTATTTTGGGGAATTCGAAGAAGGAATTAAAAACGCGAAGATCGCTTACTCATTTTCTTCCTCTATGCGTTCTCTTGCAATTTTTCCTGTTTTATTATTTTTAGAATCCCTCTCTTTACTACAAGAATACCAGAAAGTAAATTTTTTTCTAAAACGAAAATACCTAAGGACAGTTGCGGCAAATCAACGTAAGTTAAAAAAATGGGCAGAGCATTCCCGCGTTAACTTCTTGCATAAGTTTTATCTAGTCGAAGCAGAAAAAGATAGAGTTTTAAATAAAAGATTGTCGGCAATAGACAACTATGAATTAGCCGTTCAACTGGCAAAAGAAAGTGAATTCACTCATGAAGTTGCATTAGCATACGAACTTGCGGGAAAATTTTTCTTAAATTTAGAAAAATATACAATCACAAAATCATATTTAAACTCTGCACTTTACTATTATCATATCTGGGGCGCAGTCGCAAAAATGAAACAGCTAGAAAAGCTCTATCCTAGTTTTGTGGAAAATATTTACGAAGAAGATTCTGACGTTGAATCAGAAGCAACTGCTTCCGTCGTAACACAAAGAGGCGATTCGGAGTCATTTAATCTTGCTAGTATGGTAAAAGTTTCGGAAGCGATATCACGTGAAATTTATTTAGACAAAGTATTATCCTCTCTTGTTAAAATATTAATTGAAAATGCGGGCGCTGAGCGAGGAGTTCTAATTTTAGAAGAAGGGGGACAATTATTCATTGAAGCTGAGGCTTCTTTTGATAAAAATGAAATATCAGTTCTTCAATCAGTACCTATGGAAAAAGGAGATTTACCGCTAACTGTTATTAACTATGCAATCAGATTTAGCGAATACATCGTATTAAACGATGCAATAAAAAGTGAACGATTTTCTAAAGACCCGTATGTTTTAAAAAATAACTCAAGATCTATTCTATGTTTTCCTATTTTTCAAAAACAAAGTTTGTTTGGAATCTTTTACTTAGAAAATAATTTAAGCTCTTATGCATTTAAGAAAAACAGTGTAGAGCTTCTTGTTATGATTTCTTCTCAATCAGCTATTTCGATTGAGAACGCAAGACTTTATGCAAGCCTTGAATCTAGAGTAAACAAAAGAACGAAAGAACTAGATGATTCACTTAAACAGCAATATACATTAAATGAAAATTTAATGAAAATTACAGGTGAGCTAAATCAATCTCTTCAAAAAATTAAAAAGGATTTGGTTCTTGCCAAAAAAATTCAAGATAGTATCCTCCCGAAGAATCTTGAGAATATAACTAATTTGAATATTTCTACTTTCTACAGTCCAATGGATGAAGTCGGTGGAGATTTTTTTGATATAACAAAAATAAATGAGCGCAAAATTCGAATTTTCCTCGCAGACGCAACGGGACACGGAATCCAGGGTGCACTTATTACGATGGCAATAAAAAGTGAATACGAAGGACTAAAACATAATATAGCAGATCCAAGCGAATTGCTCGGGACCATAAACAACGGTTTTTTAAAAAAATTTCAATCGATCAATGCTTTTTTTACTTGCATACTTTTAGACATAGACCCTATTGGAGGAAAAATAAAATATGCCGCAGCCGGACATCCTCCGCAAATTCTTATCCAGGATGGTAATGTTCAGAAACTAGCTTCAACAGGAAAAATAATTGGAATAAAAGAAGACGTCCAGTATAAACAAAATGAATTTCCGTTCGGGATGAAGGATAAATTATTTCTTTATTCTGATGGAATTTTCGAGGAATTTAATTATGTTCGGGATGAGTTTGGAGAAGAAAAACTCTGGGGGATATTAATAGAAAATAAAAATATTTCCGTCAGTGAAACGTTGAACTCGGTCGTTCAACAAGTCGATGATTTTCTAGGTAACCTTCCACAAGAAGATGATATGACCTTTATCGGTATTGAATACAAATAGCATTCGCATCCAAAACTTTAGAGTAAAAATTAAGTATTGATGAATAATCCACTTATGAATAAAATGAAATCATTCTGACTGCAAGTAAGAGTTTTAAATGCTAGAGGCAATCAAAAAATATTTTTCAAAAGAGATAAGTATCCTTGGATCGATGAAGCCAAGATTGGTATGGATTCTTTATTGGACTATTGCAGCCTCCTGTTTAAGCTTAATCTCATTACTCCTTGCAAAGCTCATCGCTTCCTTTAGTGCTCAAATTGCAAATTTCTTAGGGCTAGGACTTGGTGGGTCTGTTTTTATTATCCTAATGATAATTCTTTTTATAATATTCTTAGAAAATAAACTACGTGGATATATCCTGATTACCCTCTTTTTTAGTGCAGCAGCCTTTCTTGTAGAAAAATATTTTCTACATAATCAAATATTTTCCCCATTCACAACGAGGACAACTATACTTCTCTGGGTATCATTTCTAACACTTTTTGCTTCTATGTTTTACCAGAACATTTCTAAGTGGGTACTTTTATTTTTCCCACCTATACTTATTATTGGATTTTTTATTTCGTTTTGTTTTACGCTCATCATGATTCCTTTTATGTTAATCGGGTGGATTGCAATTTTGTTTCTGGGACTCGGGATTTTGCCCTACACGCCTCTCATGGCTTCCATTGCATTTCTAGTAATGTGCTATACGTCAGTATCTGAACTAAGAGATAATAAGTATTATCTGCAATATACATTTTCTAAGTATTTAACCTATGGGATTCTGATTTTCACCTCACTTTATTTTATCTGGTTTCATACAGAATGGAACAGGGGACAATTTATAATTCGAAATCATTTCTTAGAAAATAAAATTATAAATTCCAAGCGAAGCCTTATTGACGATGACCTGCCTGCCTGGGCGTCACTCGGGATGAAGCTGCCCGTAAATCATGTAAGTGAACTTTACCTACAACCTGAATCTAATAGTCGGGAAGTTTTATTTACACTATTTGGCTCTGATAAATTATTTGATCCATTTGCATTCATTGTATCCAATATATCAAAAAAAGTAGAAATCCCTAATGAAGATAGAGAACATCTTTTAAAACTTCTTTTCGGGTATACGCATATTAGCCTGAATCGACTATGGAATGGAAATTCTTTGATTACGAGTGATGTAGAAACAAATCTGCAACTTTATCCTGAGTCTAGAATTGCCTATACAGAAATGAAAATCAGTCTATACAATGAAAACAACTTGGATAAGCAAGAAGCCATTTACACATTTAAAGTACCCGAAGGTAGTGTTTGCACAAAGCTGAGTCTCTGGATCGATGGTAAAGAAGAGTTAGCACGCCTAACGTATTTATCTAAAACACAAAATGCAGATAATACAGCCTTGGGTGTTGAAAATAAAGATCCATCTTACGTTACCTGGATGGAAGACAACCTACTAAGAGTAAGAGTCTTTCCTGTCTTAGCTGGAAATTATAGAAGTTTTAAAATTGGATTCATTAGTCCACTGCAAGTTACAAATAATAAACTCAAATACCAGGGATTTAAAATCGAAGGACCGGTTTTAGATTCAGCCAAGCATAAAATAGAATCAAATGTATTTGAACCGAAGGATACGAATCTTTCCGGAAAAGCCTATACATTCGAAAAGAAAAATTCACGTAATACAAAAGAAATTTATTCTAAGTGGTTTGCCTATGGAAAATACGAAGAAGATTGGTCTATATTCTTAGACAATCCACCACCGGTAAATGGCATATTTCGTTCTGCCGATTTAAAACTTACGGTTTCCGAATTAGAAATGAAAGAAAAAGATTTTCGTCCGGATAAAATTTACATTCTTATTAATTCTTCTTTATCAAAAAAAGAATGGAAGAACGTTTACACTCGATTATCCGCACTTGGAACGAACTCTCAAATAATACTAGTGACTAACGAATGGTTTTATTCTAAAAACAAAGAAGAAAATCTTGATTTCATTGATTCGCAGGTCTTACCGAAATTTAACTTATTTCCATTTTATAAAATAGTAAACGATACGGATATTCTAATCGTAACAAATAGGGAAGAAAGTTCTATCCCGTTCAATGAATTAAAGGGTAGCATATTTTTTAATAAGAATAAAGAATTTTTCAGCAAAAACAAAAAAAATATTTATATTCAATCTCTAAATGGCAAACTCTCAACTTATTTTAATAGCCTTAAAGAGTATGAGCTAATACAGGATATCCCCATATCATTGGATGCAATCCTAGAAGCCTTAAAGCAAGCAAAAATAAAAACTCCGATAGAGTCCGATGAAAAATATTCGTTCCAGGATTCTAAAATTACAATTGGCATTGAAAAGAATTCTAATACAAATAGCAAAATAGGAAATGACTTACTCGCAAAACTTGTATTATATAAAAGAATTATGCGTGTGTTAGGGAAGAAAATAGTTCCGGCAAAAGACACGAAAGAGATTGGAATATTTGAAATGGCAAAACTAGGAAGAATCGTAACTCCTTTTACTTCCTTTATTTTTTTAGAAAATGACAACGACTATGATAGATTTGGAACCAAGAAAAATAATGAGATCAATCTAAAAACGGAAGATTCAATTGCCTCTACTGTTAAAAGTGGAACACTCCCGGAACCGAAAGAGTGGGTAATTGGGATTATCTGTATCCTGTTAATTCTTTTCTGGGTGAAATTAAAACTGAATCGTGCCTAGATTATTTTTATTACTATATTAATTCATAAAGAGCTAGCGAAATTAGGACTTTAAATTACAAAGGATATATGGAATTAGAATCAATCATCGGGTACGTTGCTGCGAGTTTAACTACATTTTCTTTTCTACCGCAACTAATTCGAGTTGTAATGACGAGACGTACTGAGGATATTTCTAGGAATATGTATATTCTTTTGAATATTGGAATTTGTCTCTGGCTAACTTATGGGATTTTAAAAAAGGATTTTCCAATTATTGCTTCGAATATTATTACCCTCATTTTTAGTCTTACGATTTTAATTTTTAAATTAAGAGAAAAAAAATAGAGGGCTAACAAATAATTACCTCTATAAAAACTCGGAAAGCCCTTAGTTATTTTTTGGCCTTCTTGCCACTATCTTCATCATCACCATTTTCATCAGAATCCTTCTTTCGTAATTCTTTATATAATTCACCTGACTCAATGGATTTTGTAAACTCTTTTGCGGATCGATCTATTATCTTCGGATCTACTACATCATCTTCATCTGGCATATATCATTTTTCCTTTCCTATTTATTCGATTCATACTAGTATCGAATATTTTGACTTATTTACTAATTCTACAGACTAAGTCAGCAGGACAATTTATATTAGCCCATTTACAACATTCAGTCAATTATTTTTCCAAGGAAATTTGATTGCTTTTCGAAAATTAAATCAAATCTAATGGCTTGATTTTGGATGACGATATTAAGCTATCGTTTCCAAGAGCTGTTTTTTTAATTCATTATCTGGATCAATTAATTCTACAATGCCAAGTAAATAATCAGCACGCTTTTTATTTCCCAATAATGCGTAGGATTCCGCTAGGTTGATTAGATTTTTTACATGCCCTGGCGCACGAAGATGAACGCGTTCTCCATAGTCAACAGCACGGGTAAATTCTCTTGCCTGCTTGTATGCATAAGAAGTTAAGAATAAAAATTCTGTGTCTGCTGGTTTAGATTTTAAATAAATTTCACATTCTTTAATGGCAATTTTAAAATTTTTAGACTTAATATAAAGTTTCGCAAGTTCCTTTTTGATAGTCAGATCTTCTGGTTTTATGTTTTGCAAAGTTTCAAAAATCCTTATCGAAAGTAAATAATCTCCATCTCTATACGCCTTCATTGCTCTTTTTCTTAGGTGCATGAAATCATTTGAAAAATAATTCAAATTGATAAGTGCAGGATTTGTATATGCAATACGCATGAGCGTAAAATCATCTGTTAACTCACCATGAGCAAGAATTGATTGTTCTATTCTTTCAAGTTTTCCCCTACCTTCTTCTACTCTCAGCAAGATTTGATTTTCATCTTCATTAATCACTCTAACACCATTGAGTGTATGCATTAAAATATCGTCACGTCCATCAGAACCAAGTATAATAATATCATCAACCTCTAATTGGAATACATGAACCTTGAGTCTAATATCGGATTGCTCCACACCAATTTTCCGTAAGTAGATATCATCATCTATAAATTGAGCCTTCCCATTGCGGTAGAGGATAACAAAAGGATGCTCCGTATTTATAAAATACATTACACCTGTTTCCTCCGAAATAAGTCCGATAACGCAGGAAATTAGCATGGAGCCATCGAAGGAAATAAAAACATTTTGTAATTCCTGGTAACAGTCTTTTAACCAGCGTTCCGGATATTTATTTTGCAAAGATGGAATTTCAAGTGTGTTTTGTATAATGGACTTAAATACAGTTCCCATCACGAGTGCTCCTCCTGCACCCTGTAAAGATTTACCCATTGCATCTGCATTCATAAATACAGTATATTTATTTTCCTGAAGATAAATATGATTAACCGCACATAAATCTCCACCTATTTCTGAATGTTTATTTCTAAAATGAAAATTCTTTTTTTGTCGCACCAAGGATTCAATCGTAACATTTTCACTTTTTATATTTCCATTTGAAAGTGGTCTAAGAAGTAGCGAAGTCAAAAAGTAATCACCGTCCTGATGAATTTTTAATTGATTCACTTCTGTTAGAGTAGTTTGTAGTTCTTGCGTTTTTTGATTTACTTTTTCTTCCAAATCATTTTGGTAGGAAAATAAATCTGATTTCATTTTAACAAATACATTACTCATTTGTCCAATTTCATCTTTTCGTTTCAAATCTAAAATTTCTTTTTCATCATGGTCAATATTTGCCATTGCTAAATTTAAAGCTTTAACCGCGCGGATGATATCATTTGAAAATAAAAAAGATAAGACAAATACGATTGAAATTAAGATTGCAGTGGCTATAGAGAAATACATCCAAATTTTTTTAGTAACCGAATGTAGTTCTGTTTCATTAATTAAAAACAAAAATTCTAGATTTAGATCTGTAAGTCCTTTGTTCTGATAAGGAATTTTTACAATGTAATGATATTCTTCTTGAAATTTTAATCTTTGTTTAGAAGTTATTTCGTCTATTCCTGAAAATTGTTTTACAAAGTTTTTTATTAGCTCACTACTAGATGCTTGCATTTTTTTCTTTTCAAATACAGCCATATGAGTATTATCCCCTCCTACAATATCAGAGGTAAATTCATCGTCTACTTTTTGACCGACCATAATAGTGCCATTGCCAAGCGGAGCAGTCATTCTAAACCCAAGCCCGCTATGACCCGATTCTAAAGTGGAAGTCACTTCACCTTTTAAAGCAGATTGAATGATTTTTTGTCCACTTTTATCATCCCCAAAATCAGCAGGTCTATGAAAACGAAAATACACTTTACCATTATTGTCCCCAATTTCGAAGATACTCAGAGAATTAGCTTTCATAATATCCAGGAAATAATCTAAATTTGCCGTTAGTATGGCTCGATTTTGTAAACCGGCATAGATTAGATTTGTAGTTTTAGAATTTGACGTGATAGAATTTAAAAGTAGTTTTAATTTTTCTTCTTTAAAAGCTAGTTCGCGTTGAAACTGATTTGCCTGTTCCATTGCGCGTTTATCCTGCGGTTCATTTTTAACTCTTTCAACAAGAATTACAAAAACACTAGTAAGCACAAGTGTGAGCATAATCTGGCTTAAACCCAATATTAAAAAAAGTTTTGTTCTAAAGTTCATATAGATATAGAATATAGAATTTACTACAATATGGTTACACCTGCTTGGCAATTTGATAAATTGATTTTAATATTTCTTTACACTGTTGTCATATAAAAGTAACACTCCAAATCCATACTGCTCTTAGTCATACATGGAACAAAGGAAGTATTTATGAATTTAGAAATGAAAGACGAATTAGAATTAACCACTACAAAAAAAAATATAGAAAAGGAAGATGAAATTTCCGAAATAATCAAACTATTCCAATTTAGCAACTTGAGCCTTATCATATCAAACTCGAGCGGAGAAATTGTATTTGGAAGTAATGCATTCTGCAATTTATCAGGATTTTCCGTCAAAGAATTGGTAAGAGAAAATTTAGAAAAAGTATTAAATAAAAAATTTAATGACGCAGAAATTTCTGAAATAGAAAAAGAAGCTGAATGTTTTAGTGCAATGAGAATTTTGCAAACCAAGAATAGAAAAGGAATTCGCGTTAATACCTATAATACCCTGTTACGAGAATTTTTAAATATCTATATAGTAAGTATTGTTATCCCGTCTCCTATTATGTGAAGTCATCTTAAGAATTTTCAATTTTATGATTGCAAAAAAATAAATAGTATATATGTTCACCCTGTGCAGCATTCTACTCCAGCAACTTTTCTTTACAGTTTTTTAATTCGAATCGTTTCTTACACTACAAAACTAATGTTTCACTCAGTTCATTGTTATTTTAAAACTGAGAATTCTAGTTTAAATGTTCCACATCCTACGATCTTACTCGCCAACCATGTATCAGAACAAGACATAGTTGCACTCTCGCATGTCTATCCAAACATTCCCGATAAAACTAAATTCTGCTTTGCAATGAGACAGGATATTATAGAGCCTGATTTTCTCACAAAAGAATTTGAACCAAAGGGGCTAATTAGATTTATCCTCTGGCTGATTGACAAATCCCAAATCGTCAAAGTTTTACTTTTATATATAGGTGGAATCGGGGTCAAGCGTGCCTTCAGAGACGATGCAAGAAAATTACTCAAACAAGGTGAGCTTCGCGACTTAGTAGATTCACAGTGGGATAAATTAGCCGATGGAGTTTTAAAAGGTAAAAATCTTTTTTTATTTCCTGAAGGAAAATTTTCTGAATCAGGAAATTTGGATTCAATTAAACGGGGAACATTTCTAATCTTTAAGAGAATTCCAAACGTCGCCTATAACTACGTTAATTTTACTTATGATTTTATTTCGGAAGACAAGCCTGTGCTCCATATTGGACACGGGGAAATTTCCCATTTTCCGCAAGAGGCGGACGAGCATATTTTAGCAAATGATATCAAGGCAAAACTTGGGAATAATTATGTTTTGACCCAGGGAAATATTTTTTCTTACTTTTTATTCCGAGATGATTTAAAAAATGGAATTTCTGAGCAAGACCTCACGCAAAAATTAGAAAGCTTTATGGAAAAAGTTAAATCTGGTAAAAAGCATTTTATCGCAAAAGACTTATTATCCGAACAACTATCTTCTTTATTTAAGCAATTCGTCTCGAAAGCAATCAAGTCAGGCTTTGCTAAAAAGAATGACAGTGGAATTATACAGGCTACAGACAAGTTGGCGCTCACCAATTTTCGCAATGGAAAAGATATGCGTCGAAGAAATACTTATCTGTATCATTATAATCAACTAAAATATTACTTTGAAGAGTTTGATACGCTTTATTCGGAAGTGTAGAGACACGCTTATGCTGTCTCAGACCTGTCTCTACGAGGGGATAATTATCATAAGCCGCAAAAATACTCATTTTTCAAAAAAATAATTTTCCTTTATTCAAATAACTTAATTCTTTTTTTCCAAATCTCTGTATTCCTACTTGTATGGAATACACCTACTGCTTCTACTTCTTTTTCCATTTCCGAAATTTTAAAGAAGATAGCATATTGAAACGTATTCATGAATGCTTGGTGGAATTCATTGTATACTTTTGTATAAATATTCGGATGAGTAGATAAAAAATTTAAAGTCTCTTCGAAGGATAAGAGAAATTCGTCGCTTAATCCTAGTCGAACTGTTTCATAATATTGGATAATTTCTAAGACATCTCTTTGTGCTGGAAGTGATATAATTACTTCATAGGAATTTCCCATTTAACTTTAATTCCTTCTTAAATTCAGACCATAGCTTTGCTTTGTCTTTATTACGCAGATGTTCTTCCCACCTTGCGTCTAACATCATTTTTCCCTTGTCAGAGAGTTCTTCTAGGTCAGAATCTACTTCAACATAACGGAGATATAAGAAATCAATGTATTCTTGTAAATGCTTCTGAAGAAAATCGGGCAGCTTGTCAATTTTTTGAATTGTTAGGGATTCCATAAAATAATCCTAAAATGAAATCAGAAGCTGTCAATAGAATTTTTCATTTTCTTTCTAGCGCAATCAACTCGCTAACCCTATTTGCATCTCACTTAATTTCCTCTCTCCCCAAAACTTTATAATATAAGACAGGTCTCAGACCTGTCTCTACAAATTTCCCCTATAGCCCGGTCTATCTCTTTCGATTCTTCCCGCGTCTACTTGCTGTTGGGCGCTCTGTTGTATTGCGTGGATCATTTCTTTTTGGTTTAGTGGAACGATTTTTAGAATTTGCATATTTATTTTCTATGGATAGAACATGCCTTGATGGAGAGGGTTTGCCCTTACCCGCAGGTTTTTCTACTTGAGGAGCTTGCGATTTATGCCTCTTACTTCGTCTAGAATTTGTCGGAGCAGAGGAAGAATTTTCAATTAGTTTAGAAATCCCTTCCATTTCCTGCTGGGTAAGTTCTCTCCAATCTCCTTCGGGGATTCCCTTAAGGCTAATATTCATTATGCGAGTTCGTTCGAGTTTCGTAACCTGGTATCCAAAGTATTCACACATCCGGCGTATTTGCCGATTAAGCCCTTGGATTAGAATTATTCGAAAGATAAAAGGAGTTTCTTTTTTGATAAAACATTTTTTAGTAACTTCGCCTAGAATAGGAACACCATTTCCCATTCCATCAATAAATTGGTCTGTGAGCGGCTTATTAACAGTAACCAGGTATTCTTTTTCGTGCTTGTTTCCAGCGCGTAGAATTTTATTTACAATGTCCCCGTTGTTTGTAAGAAAAATTAATCCCTGCGAATCTTTGTCCAAGCGACCAATCGGAAATATCCGCTCGCTATGCTTGACATGCTCTAGAATATTTTCCTTTGTGCTTCCCTCTGTCGTACTCACTACCCCGACCGGTTTATTGTAAGCGAGGATAATAGATGTATCCCTCTTTTTAGGTTCAATCACGAAACCATTTACAATGACTCTATCCTTCGAAAAAACTTGGTCGCCAATCCTAGCTCGTTTCCCATTAATAAATACATGCCCGCCTTCAATATACTCGTCCGCTTCTCTCCTAGAACAGATTCCGCTCTCGCTAATGTATTTATTTAATCGAATAGAATTTTTCTCAAACATAACAGCCTCAATGAACTAGAATTTATCCTGTGGAGTTTTCTTCAACGAAAGTATTTTTTGAAAGTTTTCACTTTCTTGAAAGTAAAACTATTGACTTGTCTTAGTAATTTAAGCGTAATAGATTTAGAATATTTTTACGAAGAGGTTAGGATGAGTTTTTTAAGAGATAGAATCATATTGATAACAGGAGCTACCGGTGGACTCGGGAAAGAAATGGTAAAACAGTTTCTTGCCGAGGGAAGTAAATTAATCCTGACAGATTTAAACCAGGCTACACTTACGGAATTAGAAGACAAAGTGGGAAAGAAAGACCAGGTTCTATTTTCTTTCGTGAGTGATCTTTCGACTGCTGAAGGTTGCAAAAATGTATACGATACAGTCAAAGTGAAAAATATAGAAATAGATATTCTAGTGAATAACGCCGGCATTGCGAGTATCGGACCATTCTTAACCACACCTGAAGCTGAATGGGAGAGGCAATATGCGGTTAACCTCTTAGCTCCCATTAGGCTAACAAAACTTTTCCTCACAGATATGAGTAAGCGAAATTCCGGACACCTAGTAAATATAGCCTCTGTTGCTTCTTTCGTTTCATCCCCCGGACTTGCTACCTATTCTTCTACCAAACATGGACTTCGAGCTTTCGGAGAAGCACTGAGCGAGGAGCTAACGGCTACAAAAGTTAGGGTTACGAATCTTTATCCGTTCTTTACGAAAACTCCTATGATGCAATCTCCTCAGTATGGATTGAAGGATAAAAAAGAAATTCCAGAATTTCTAATGTCAACTCCGCAAGATGTAATTCGTGAATTAATTTACGGAATCAAGCGGGACGAGCTCCATGTTATCCCCGGCGTGATGGCAAAGGCAACTGAGTTTCTGAAACGCGTTGCACCGGATCAAATGAGTTTCTTTTTCGAATTTTTAAAATAGGTGATTATGGAAAATACAGGAAAGAAAAAAACGAAAAAAAAATCGACTGACAAAAAGCTTGTTAAGCCTTTAAGCAAAATCAAACCCACAAGTCTTAAATTAAAACTTAGAAACACGCGATCCTCTGACTATGAAAGCATTAAAGAAATCATGGATATGGTTTATTCGAATGCAGGTGGAGCTTGGAAAAAAGAAGAATTTCTTTCGCAGTTAGCGCAATTCCCAGAGGGACAGTTTTGCATTGAGGATAATGGCAAACTCGTTGCCGCAGTCGTCAGCATGATTGTTAAATATTCTAACTTTGGAGATAAGCATACTTATGACTTGATTACAAGTGAAGGCTATCTTAAAAACCACGACCCGGATGGTGATACTCTTTATGGTGTAGATATATTTGTAAACCCGGCTTATCAGGGGCTAAGATTGGGTAGACGCTTGTATGATGCAAGAAAAGAATTGTGCCAAAATTTAAACCTACGCAGAATTATCATCGGTGGAAGAATCCCTGGATATAAAAATCACTTCAATGAAATGTCTCCACAGGAATATATTACGAATGTAAAAGACAAAGAGCTTTTCGATCCAGTTTTGAGTTTTCAATTAGCAAATGGATTTCACGTTCGAAAAATCATGACAAATTATTTCCCGGAGGATAAGGACTCTAAGACGTATGCGACACTTCTAGAGTGGATTAATATTTATTATGAAGAAAAAGAACATCTCATCGGTGGAAAAAAATCTATCGTAAGAGTTGGAGTTGTACAGTGGCAAATGCGATCAGTCGAATCTTTTGAAGCATTTCTAAAGCAAATAGAATTTTTCGTCGATGCTGTTGCAGGGTATAAGGCTGATTTTGTGCTGTTTCCAGAATTTTTCAATGTGCCGCTCATGGCAAAATACAATAAGCTAAGTCCATCCGATGCAATTCGCTCCCTAGCGGATTACACAGAGAAAATCCGCACTGAGATGTTACACTTTGCTGTATCTTATAATATCAATATTATTTCAGGCAGTATGCCTGTATATACGGATGAATGTTTATATAACGTTTCGTATTTACTGAGACGTGATGGAACCTGGGAAGAGCAGTATAAAATCCATGTTACCCCCGACGAAGAAAACTATTGGGGCGTTCATGGGGGAAGTAAACTCAAAATATTTGAAACCGATGTTGGAAAAATTGGAATTTTAATTTGCTTTGATGTGGAGTTTCCCGAGTTGCCTCGTATCCTCGCCGAACAAGAAATGGATATTCTATTTGTTCCTTTTTCTACCGACACCAAGAACGCATACTTACGTGTTCGCCACTGCGCACAGGCACGTGCAATTGAAAATGAATGCTACGTTGTGATTTCCGGAAGCGTCGGAAATCTACCCGACGTGGAAAACATGGACATCCAATACGCACAATCGGCAGTATTCACACCTTCTGATTTTTCTTTCTCTCACGACGCGATAGCCGCCGAAGCTACGCCTAACACCGAAATGACGCTAGTCGTAGATTTGGATTTAGACCTACTCAAACAATTAAAAACCCAGGGCAGTGTCCGCAATCTAAAATCCCGCAGACACGACCTCTATAAGATTAATTGGTTCGATAAGTCGTGAGGATTTTCAAAGATTACCATGCGAAGGCGTTGGTCGCGAATACATGGAGCGAAGGGTGGAATGGACACTGATAAAAGAACGATTAATAATACGATTAAAGATGGTTTTAATTCAAAATTATCGAATCTTTTATCGGTGTTAATCTTACCTTCCTTAAAAAGTAGCCTGGAAGCGAAAGTTAAATAATGTGTTAGCCCCGAGTTGTGGTCCGTTCAGATGTTGATAGGCAGGCTTTCCAAATTCTAAACCCGCTTTCATTTTTTCCGAAATTGACGGAAAATAAAAATTAACCCCGGCTAATACATCAATTCTTCTTCCACCTTGGCGGTTAGGATCATTCTGTGGATCCATCGTTGGGTCAAGACTGGAATCCGCACCGGAAATATTATCCCATTTTAGGGACGTTACGCGTAATGTAGGAGCTAACCAATCAAGTAAAGCATAGGAAGTCCAGAGAGAAATTTCATAGCGATTTCCAAACCGGTATCCGCTATCGTTCTTTCCGTTTCTAAGAGTGATTTGTCCGAAGCTACCCAGGTTCAATTTTCCCTTATTGTAGATATAACTGATTCCGGGTATAGTGTTGTAAGTTCCTGTTCCCAATTGCATATTATAGGGAGATTTTATTTTTCCCATGAGAGGCATTTGGTTTTTCTCGTCAATGGAACCCGTAGGTAGTGTAACGCCAAATTGTAAGTTGACCGTGTGAGATTCTTTTTCTAAAAGTTTATACGCGAGGGTAACACCAATATCCCCAATGCCTTGCGTTCTCATAAATGATTTTTCTAAATTTCCAGAAATCATCTGCATACTATTATTCAAATAAGGTAGCATGACCATGATTGCCAATTTATCATTTATATTTTTCATGAGGCTAATCATCGTCATCTCCATTTTCATAGAAACTGGCATCGACATATAGCGATACGGATTTGGATTGAGAGATGCTATATAGTAAGATGGAAATGGGTCTGGTGCAGTATTCGTTGTAGTCGTCCCCGTATGATTATGAACTGTTCCGGTCGTAGCCTGGCTGGAAGGAATTGTTCCTACTGTTGGATTATACTCAATACCCGCTAGATATTTATTTGTCCCTTCTACATTACTTCCATTGTATAGCGAGCGCATATCCATTTGCATATAGAGATAATCCACCATCCAATCATTTGTCTTTTGAACATGGGGAAGCATAAGTCCAGCAGGTGTCGTAAGCACTCCAGTATGAGAATGTGAAGAATTAGAAGTATCCGCTTTATCTTCTTTTGGTTTTTCTTTTTGCTCTACTGGCTCTGTGCTAATAGTCTCTATTGGTTTTGGACTTATCTCTTTAGATTCTTTTGACTCTGTAGAATCCTTTGCAGGAATAGTTTTTTTTTCGTCTTCCTTTTTAATTTCATTCACCTGCTTCACTTGCGTCGCAGGGTTTTCTAGAATCTGCGGCTTTTTATCATTATGCCCTTCATGGCTTTGGCTATATAAAGAAATGCTCACTAGCATGAATATATAGAATGTAATTCGGTAGTTTTTTTGTGTTAACATTATTTAATCCTTTATTTTGTTTCACGGCTTTGTGCCGCCTGCTATCCAGCAGAATACTGCTTCTCTAATTTTTGAATTTGCATTCCCAGCCATTGCTCCCGTAGTAATTGCAGTGTAAAGTCTACTGGAGCAAGGATTTCCAGAATTAGTGAATGCTTTGGCAGAATTATAATCTAAAATATCTAAGCCTGAGCCCTGCGAGCTTGTAGAATGGCAGCCTGAGAGCGCACAACTGGTAGTAGTCCCTGCTGTTGCTAGTGTGCTAAAACTAGGCGAGGTTGCACAGGTAAAACTAGAAGTACAAGCACTAGCCGTTGAGGTTGACGTAGATGAAGATCGTGCAATTTGACTAAAAAGAGCCAGTGCGGCTAATTGTTTTTTGCTATCATCCTTCTTTTCGGTACACCCTGCGGCTAATATTAATAATACAAAGACTAGTATTCTCATTCTCTTCTCCTGGAAATTTTATTTCACAAATGTAGTGGCATAATAATTTTTGCCCCTACATTTTTACTTAATCATTATAGTTTCATTAATGTGAATGTGTTGGTGCAGAGCCCAATGTATGAAAAAAAGCATTGCTAAAGCTACCCTTCAAGTCCAGCTTCTGTGAAACTGTGTCAGAGGGTGAATCTACAGTATACAAAATTCCATCACTAGCAGGAACAAATATATGCGCCATAGAGCCATGATTTGTCGACGCCAAATGCCTATTTTCCGCTTTAGCATCACCAACAGTAATTTGAGATAACAAAGTCAAATTTGGAAGATTGGAGGAATCATAGGAAAGTAATACATTCTGTTTTAGATTGGTTACTTGGCTTCCAGAACCTGCCTGCGCAGATATTACATACATCCTAGTTCCGTCTGAGTTAAACATGATATGGTTGGTACTAACATCTGTTATGCTCACAGTGCTAAAGGCATGAGTGGATGCATTTAGTACTGTTACTTTTCCAATTACATGACTTGTATCAGTTGTTTTATCAGTTCCGGGCAAAGCGATATACTTCCCATCAGGCGAAGCAGAAGAAGGACCTGATTTGGGAGTCGCAATCGTTTCCATTGCAAGTGTTGAAGGGTTAACAGCGATTACAGTACCAGCTGTTTGTGCGGATATATAGACTTTGCCGGAGACAGAGGAATAGCTAAACCCATGAGGTCCTGCACCAGTTCCCAAACTCAAAGTACTGATTACTGTTAAATAGCTGCTACTAGTAGGATCATTATCAATAACAGATACAGTATTATCCGTTATACTACTTACAAATGCTCGCAGTGGACTAGTCGTAAAAATCGCTTTATGATGTCCCTTGCCTACACAAAGATGTTTTATTAAACTTGCTGAATTAGCGTCAGCAGCACCCTTTACTCCATCCTGAATAATCGTTACAGAGCCTACACTTGCAGAGCTACACGCCGAATTGATATTATCCACTCCAGAATTTCCATCATTCATTGACCAAATTTTTCCAGCAGGATCCTGGTAGATATGAACCGGGCGACTGCCTGCATCTATATATTTCATTAGCCTTGCCCCGGATGTATCAATATTAATCACAGCTACTTTGTTAGAGTTGGTGAGATTTGCAAATATATGGTCATTAGCCGTTCCTGTGCTATCTCCCGGATTTGAGTCAAGAACGAGATTGCTCTTAAATGTATTTACTCCATTGCTATGGGAAATAACGCTTAGATAGGGCATAGTCGTATCTAAGTTAGGTACCAAAACATAGGATGTATCACTTGAAGTTTTTGGTAGTAAGCTTGCAAGTCCCAGCACGGAAAGATTATCATTCTTTGCATTTTGTTTTTCATTTGTAGGTATAGTTACGCTACAGTAGATATTGATTAATAGAGACATTAGTCCCATCATGTATTTTAATTTCATAAAATTTCTCCTCGATTAGTCTGGCTAATTTATCTTAGCCTCAAATTTTTAGCATACCTGTTTATGCCGTGTAATCGGTGTTATATTTTTAAAGCGAGCGATAGCGATCAACTGGATGTGGTTCGACACGCTAGCTTGGAAACTGCTGCTCACCAACCGAGCTTCAGTGTGAACCCATTCAGGAAGGCGAGCGCGGGCACATTCGATACGCCTGCGAAAAGATACAGGGTACTCAGTGACCGCAATCTATAGAGTCCGGTCACTGAGGCTCTCGAATGTGCCGTATCGCCCTAACTCATTCTCGGGGGTTTAATCAGCGTTAGCTGGTAGCCCTGGAGGTTTGAAGTAGAATTGGAAGTTAGAAATACATAATGTGTTAGTTGAATAGATAGATTAGAGACTGTAGCTGTGGAAAGAAAAAAAGTTTGTTTAAGAAGATTAGAAAGCTCGTTAGGGTTCTTGGTTTTCTTACAGGAACAAACATGGACTGTTTTCTTTATTTCATGGCAGTCGGTCTTAGACGTAGGTTTAGAGTGAATTTCTTTTTGCGAGTTATGATTACAAATACAAACCTGTCTAATCTTTCTCATATAGCAAAGCCCTGAGTCATAAATCAAGCTTTGCGATAATATAGCAAAGATAATGATTAAACTAAGCACTGCTTTTTGAATCCATAGTCTCACAATGATTCGACTTTCTAAAAATACTTTCCTTTGTCAAGGAAGATTCTTTTCGCTCTTCTAATCGAACTTATGATTTAACTCATAATTACTATGAAATAGTAGAATATTTTTCCGAAATGAATTGCCTAGAAACACTAAATTTGTAAATTGCTCAAATAGCATGAAACAATTATTTCTCGTTCCAAATCTTTTAACATTATCTAGAATTTTTCTAATATTTCCTTCGATTTATTTTTTAGAAAAATCTCAATTCGGTCTAGCCGTCTTCTGCATTATAATTTTACTCCATACAGATTTCTTCGATGGATACCTTGCACGCAAATTAAATCAGACTTCTGACATTGGTGCAATTCTAGACCCAGTTGCCGACAAATTAGTAGTAATCGCATTTTTTACTCATTTACTAATGGCAAATTCTATTGCCCCTTTTTACGTATACTTGGTATTTACCCGAGATATTTTACAACTCACATCCATTCCAATTCTATTAATCTGGAAAAAAATTCAATTTAAAGTTAAGCCAAATAAAATTGCCAAGATTGGGACAGCTCTAAATTTTATTATAATTGGTTTATACGAATTAAGTTTCATTATTTCAAAAGTTCCTGAGCTATTAGATCTTTACTATTATCAAGTGGAGCTAATGAACCAATTCGTATTAGCCCCACTTCTTTTAATTTCTATCCTAATTGAATTTTATATCTTATTTACGTTTATCCCTAGATTCTACCAAATCTATAAGGGATCTCACGACACTTTTGAGTAGGCTACCCGAGGAACTTTGAGAATGGAAATAGCAATTTTTATTATTATACTTCTATGTTTTATTTTTGTAGGTTTAAGGGAATCAAAAAAAGTAAAAGATGATTCATCTTACCTATTAGCCAATCGCAAGACCGGATTATTCGCATTAGTCGCTACACTTGTAATGACTGAATTCAATACTTCGACCCTGCTGGGTTTTTCATCTGCTGGATATGGAACTGGTATATGGGGTTTAACGCTTCCATTGGTATTCTTATTCGGTCTTGGCTTCTACACATTTACAGTTTCAAAGAAATGGAAAAAACTGAATGGACTGAGTGTTGCTGAATTATTCTCTTTGCGATATGGAAATGCGGTTGGAGTAACAGCAAGCTTATTCCTACTACTCGCAATGATCGGATTTAGTGCTACTTATGTAAAATCTATGACGCTAATTTTTCAGCCCTTTGTGCCAGAAATAAATTCTTACTTCGTAAGTGCCGGTCTTGTTGCTGTAGTGCTTTTTATGACTCTACGCGGTGGGCTAGTTTCTGTTATCTCCACAGATATACTTGGATTTATTGGAACTATCATTGTAATTCCAATGATTTTTTATTTTTCTTATGTGCAAACAAAGGCTGGCTTTGAAGATATCATTCGCGTATTTCCTCCCGAAACATCGAATGCTCTTCCTATTCGTTATATAGCCTCGCTTATTATTCTAACTATGTTTACTTATATTGCGGCACCCTGGTATGGACAAAAGATATTTGCCGCTGCCTCAGAAAAAACTGCGTTTATAGCAGTCGGAATTTCTACTATCATTGTTTTTCTGCTTTATTCCTTTCCTATTCTGGGTCTTGCTTATTTGCGAATCCATGGTGTAATCATAATTAACCCCGAAGAAGGAATTCCTTATATTATCAAAATGTATTTTCCAGCAGGGTTAAAAGCTGTTGCTTTTGCAGTATTGTTTGCCGCAGCAGCAACTACCCTTTCAGGAATTTGGAGTGCACTCACGACGATGTTAGTAGGTGATTATCTATTATCCGCTAAGAATCCAAAACTCGGTAAAGATTATACTGGCAGTATGAAAATCTACTTTGGATTCGCAGTAATCTCCTGGCTTCTGGGAAATATATTTGTAGATAAAATATTAAACAAACTCATTCTCGCCAACATCCCAATAGCCGCACTATCGTTTTCACTACTCGCTGGATTTTATTGGGAGAAAGCATCTAAAACGGGAGCTATTATAAGTATTAGCTTGGGACTTGTATGGGGACTCGGTTGCTATTTATACCTTGGCGAGGATGGAGGTTACACCTGGTTTTGGGCTGCCTACGGGATTCCAATTATTTTTGTAAGCGGAGTGATTGGCTCTTTTCTTTTTCCCCAATCAGAAGAGGAAAAAAAATTATTAGAAAAATTTAAATCAAGAATGAGCGAGGAAGTAAAGCATTGAATTTTCAAACCGCTTTATTACTTCTTATCTCGCTCGTATTCAGTATACTCGGTGGTTTCATCGCGGTAAACGGCAAAACTGCGGATGAAAAAAATCTAGGAATTGGTTGTCTCGGATTATTCGGATTATCCTTTGTAACCTTTGTTTATTTTGCCTGGAGAAAAAGAGTTTTCGAAAAACAAATAGAAGAAAATGCAAGTTCTATCTCAGTAGAAGGAGGAAGAAAATTCCAAATCGACAAAAGTAAATACTATATAATATCGATTATCCTCGGTTTCTTGGGTAGCTTTCTTGCCTATTTTGTAAGACTCAATTTGATTTTTACTATTGCAACGTCTCTCATGGCATGCCTTGGATTCTTCGTTTTTTTTGGGGTGCTATTTGGTTTTCTCGCAAAAGAATATTTGATCTTTGAGTTCGATGGAATCCGAATGGGATTTAAAAACTACTCCTACATCATCAGGTGGGATAATATTTTAAAATTTTCTTCCGATGAATGGCATAGCAATATGGCAATCTTTATCCATCTAATAAATCCAGAGGATACTACTCGTTATCTGTACGTAAGCAAAGGACGAAGAGATAAAACAGTAAAGGTAATTTACTCTAAAATAAGTTGGAGCCTATCTATGGCTGGAGCGCATATTCTTATTTTGCCTGAAAGATTTGGTTTAGATGCAGGATATTTTTTTAGAATGCTAGAAGGTTATTTGAAGCATCCGGAGAGAAGGATTGAGTTAAAAGTAAAAAAAAGAATCGAATAAAAATTTCTTGCATGACAAAAAAAATCCATTTTTCTAAATGATGAAGTATGACCAAAACCACAGAACTAAATACCGAACATCAATTTTCCGCTGCACTCAACAAAGTCCTTGCCAAAATTCAAAAAGGACCGAGAGCATTCACAGACCCAGAAGTAAAAGAATTTTGCGCAAAACGCTGGCGCAATATTTTTATCAATGAAGCAATTGGGGATACTATCGCAATGAAAGCGGCGACAGAAAAACCTCTCTTTGGAAAAGACACTCGTCCTCCTAAACAAAAAGTCTACGAAAGATTTTTAAGAAACGATGGACCTGCAGAGTGGAATATTGATTATCCGCAAGCTCGTAACCCAGTTCTAAAAAATACTACTCTTCTTTTTTGCCCGGGACTTCTTACCGGTCTACTTCCCGTGATGGCATTTCAAGAAGCATTTCCTGCTATCGAAAAAAAATACAAAATTAAAATACTACAATCTGATTCTCATCCGATGAGAGGTTCTGAGGCTAATGTCAACGATATTCGAAATGCAGTTGAGAAAGGAATTGGTCTGGATGCAAATGCAAAAGTTATTACAAAAGGAAAAGCGCCAAAGGATATCTTCGTTATCTGCTACAGCAAGGGAATGCCAGATCTATTAACAGCTCTCATCGCAATGCCAGAATTAAAAAATAGAATCCGTTGCATTTTCAATTGGGCAGGTGCTCCGGGTGGTTCGCCATTAGCCGACAATATATTTGCATCCATTAAAAATGCGGACATGGCTGCGATAAAAAGCCTTACCGAAATGTTAAAAGTCGTAAACCCGATGATTAACCTTGGTGACAAAGTTCGAAGGCTAGATGAATACCATATCAAAGATGCAGTCGAATCTATAACAACGACTTACCGCCAGGAATTTCTCCAAAAGCATTTAAAAGAAATTGATAAAATGAATATTCCGATTTTTAATATTAGCGGATCAACGACAGTCACCGAAGTTCCTTATTTTCAAATGCAAGGTGTTATGGAATTAAATAAATATGATGCCAATAACGATATGCAAGTAACACAAAATGGCGCAAAGCTTGCGACTCCGATGGCAACTGATTTAGCAATGCTACATGGTCACCATTGGGATCTTTCTTATAGTCCATTTCCAAAGAATATGAGATTTGGTTCAGCACACCTAGAGCATCCATTTCCAAAAGAAGCAGCGGCTACGGCTATGATTAAGTTTGCGTTTGAGCTAGGACTTATTGACTAAAAATTTTAAAAAAGCGGATATATTCTCATTATCCGCTAAAGCAAGTGGGCGTAACCAAATTAGTATAGATGAAAATTCAAACAATTCAATGTAAAAAGAGAAAAAATCTATTTACTAATTTGAGTTCTCTCCAAGACTAGACAGTATGCATTCTACTTTTAAAATTTTCGTTTCCCTATTTATTCTTTTGATCCTCACCTCCTGTTCTTCCATAGATGTTGCTGTAACTGGCAACAGGCAACTTTTGAAATCAATGAAAAAAATTGCCATTATGAATTTTGAAATGAACAGTAAAGATCCGAAAGAACAAGAATTCGCTGATATCCTCGCCCACCAATTTTTAAAAACAACAAACCTTAATGTTATAGAGCGAGACAAGCTAGTGATAAGCAAAGTCATTGGAGAACAAACCCTTTCTCGGACTGGAATCATCGACGAATCTACAGCCGCGCAGATGGGAAAAATTCTTGGAGTAGATGCAATCGTAATTGGAAAAGGCGATCAGCTTACCATTGAGAATAAAAACATCGACTACTGCTTAAACACTTTTAATATTAAAGTAATCAGCGTAGAGACCGGAAATATTTTCGTAAATGCAATAAAAGAGCCGGGCATCGATTGGACTCCCTGGATTAGATTAAAATTTGTTTTAGGTGGATTCGGTCTTATATGGAGTAAGCAAGATTTGCTCCTAGAAACTTGCCGAGTTAATTTTTTAGCAGAGCACGCAGTAAAACAAATTCAAGCTGAAATAGATAAAGTCAACCAGAGACCATAAAAAAATTGCCATGCTTCGACTTGTCGAATCCACAGCACGGGCGCTGGCTAAGACACGGAGAGAATAAGAGTTATTATTTGTAACTTGATAGAATCTCCGAAGCTTCCTGTTTGAAAATAAAATGATAAAGCCTAAAAAAGTTTTAATAATCGCAGCCTCATCTGATATAGGAAAGCATATTGCTGAAAGTTTTGCTAAGAGGGGCTATGAGCTATTACTCACATCAACCAATATTAATTTTCTTCAGCCTATTTCAGAAAATATTTTAAAAAAATATAATACAAAAATACAGTCTTATCAATTTGATATTACAGATTTCAGCATTCATGCCAGATTTTTAAATTCCCTCCAAGAGTTCCCGGAAGTCGTTGTATGTTGTTTTGGTTATTATCAGAATCAGGAAAAAGCACTAACAGATTTTGAAGAGGCATTTAAAACAATGAGCGTAAATTATATCGGTGCGGTTTCTTTACTGAATTTAATTGCTGCCGAATATCAAAAAACAAAATCCGGCTCAATTATTGCAATAAGCTCAGTAGCCGGCATTCGCGGACGCCAGATGAATTTTCTATACGGAAGCGCAAAAGCTGGGTTAACCACTTATCTTTCAGGTCTAAGAAATAGACTTTTTAGAGATAAGGTTTCCGTAACTACAATTCTACTAGGACCTGTATATACTAAAATGTCAGAAGGTCATAAGCTAATGCCAATCCTCACCGCCAAACCGGAAGTAGCCGCAGAGAAAATAGTCAAAGCAGGACTCGCAGGGAAAGATGAAGTCTATATCCTCTGGCATTGGAAGTGGATTATGCTTATCATTCGCTTGATCCCTGAATTTATATTTAAACGATTGAAGCCTTTTTAAATTTATTGCCACAGAGGAGCAGAGACACGGAGAGATTTTAAGAGAGTTGCTTGCGTATAAAATATTGTTGACTTCTAGATTTAATTTAATGAAAATGTACTCATGATAGTTTTTGATTTCATCTCTGAAAAGCCACAGGCTACTTATGAAGATTATAGTAAAACTCCTGAAGGGGGAAAGTATCAACTCATCGGAGGAGAAATAATCGAAATGACATCACCTACGCCTTATCACCAAGAAATTTTACAAAACCTTAACTATTATTTATCCATATTCGTAAGACAGAATAAGTTAGGAAAAATATACGTTGCCCCCACTGATGTATACTTTTCTAAAACAGAAACATATCAACCAGACATTCTTTTTTTACTAAATGAAAATCTTTCTAAACTACAAGAAAAAAAAGTAGACGGTGCGCCTGATTTAGTTATTGAAATTCTTTCTCCCTCAACCGGTTACTACGATGTGAAATACAAAAAATCTGTTTACGAAAAATTTGGAGTCAAAGAATACTGGATAGTTGACCCCAAAGATAAAACCATAGAGATTTACGATAATGCGAACGGCAAATTCATATTAATCTCTGAACTGTCAAAAGCTGATACCGCAAAATCAAAATTACTCGCAGAATTCGAAGTGGAGCTAGAAAAAATCTTTTAATTTTAAAAAAACGATTCCTTTTTTACCTATTCGGCTTGCGCCTTTTCCACTCCAACATCTGTTTGTTTTCCTTCCCGACTCGGATGAATAAAAATTCCAAATCCTGTAGGGCGAGAAAACTTGCCGCCTTTAGCAAAATCTTTTGCTGTTTGTTTTAAAGTATCTGTAGACTGAGAATGATCTCGCTTAATAGGCGTTTGCCCCGGAACTGTTTCAACATGTAAAGTTTGTGTAGGGAAAGCAAATGCAATATTTAATTCTTTAGAAAGAGTTATTATTTCTAAGTAAATATTTTGGCGCAAAATCATGTCTTGCCCCCACTCCGTTACAGTCGCAAAATAATTTAGTAATATATCCAGGCTTGAATCACCAAATCCTTTAAAGATTACGTGAATTCTATCCTGTACAACCAGTTCATTTTTACGGAGAATATTTTTTATTCCTTCTAGAAATGCTTCAATTTTTTCCGGTGGGGTATCGTATGTTAGTCCTATTGTCGCATTTGTGCGTCTATACCTTCTTAGCCCCATATTATCAATTTTAGAATTAGCAACTTCCGAGTTCGGAATAGAAACAACTGAGTCATAGAAAGTCCTGATTCGAGTGCAACGAAACCCAATTTCTTCTACGTCCCCCTCAACCCCGCCAACAATCACCATATCGCCTAACTTAAAAGGTCTATCTAGAAAGATCATAATTGAACCGAATAAATTTGCAGCAGTATCCTTAGCAGCGAGAGCAAGAGCAAGACCACCTACTCCAAGACCTGCGAGAACTGACATTACATTGACTCCAAGATTTTGCAAAGCAAAAAGACTTCCGAGCAAAACAACGAGTATTCGCGCTGTTCTCGAAATCAAGGGAATAATTTGTGCATCGATTAAAAAATCGTTTTTGTTTTCTTTAGCGATTACTTCCAAGTACTCGGTAGATGCTTTCGTTAAATCATAAAATAAACGAATGATATTAACACTTAATAAAACTTGTAGAATTACATTGCAAACTTTGAAGACACCTCCTTCAACATCTAAAAGGTCTAAACAAATATACCAAAATCCAACTGTGACAATATACGAAAGAGGCTTGTCACAGAAGGAAAGAATTTTTTCTTTCCAATTGATTTTTCCTTCCGGAACTCGATTTAAAATGCGAGTGATAAAATGAGAAATAAATTTGGCAATCCATCGAACAACAGTACCAAGAAGGATCGAGAGGATAATGCCAACTATCTGCCAAATATAAATCGAAGAGATTTTGATTTTCATCCAACCCGGAAGACTCTCAGACCAGGGATCTCTGTATCCCGCACCTCCACCACTTCCGGATATATAGGGAAGATGCTTTGTTTTTGAATAGAATTCAAATACGCGAGCAACGGTTTCACGAGAAAATAAAAACTCATTTGCCCTCTCTCCGCCTTCTGCTTTTGTCATAATTATTTCGGTTCTCTCAAAAGCCCATTTGGTAAGAGGTAACTCTGGCTTATCCCCCACTTCAGGAATCGTGGAAGGATCCAAAACGGCAATTCTATCAATCACTTCTTTAAGTAAAATGGCAGCTTCTCTACCCTTCTCCGTTCGAAGTCCAAACGGAATTCCATCCAAATTTAAACAACGCACAGCAGTGTCTAGCTCAGCAATCAACTTTGTATCCTTGGACTGCATCCCTTTTCTATAATCTTCCATTGCCTTCATGAAGATTATATAAGTTTCCCTTGGAGTTTCAAATTTATTTGGCTCAAGAACATTTTCTGGAGTTCTAGATTGCGAAAACGATTGGATAGAAAAAAGAAACATTAGTATAAAAGTTAATATAGATTTCATAGACAACAGGATTCACTAAACTGAATGGAAGTCTAGAAGAATTTTGAGTTCCTAAAACACTAAGAATGTGTTGCTCTTTAACCAATAGCAGTTATAGTAGATTCAAGAGAGTATGAAAATTACACCAAGACAAGGATTTATTGCGGCATGCATTGAAATGGTAGAAATTAACGATGAGCTGACAGCCGAAGAATTAAGTTTATCACAAGAAATTTTAAAGAAGCACGGAATTACAGACCAGGAGTTTGAGGAAGTAATCAATTTAGGAGAAACGAATACAACAGAAGAGCAAATTCTGTTGGCTATCAAAGGACTAGATGATAAGATGAAAAAGAAGTTAGTCGAAAGCCTG
>JANYCR010000330.1 GCA_025360185.1 Leptospiraceae bacterium
TGAGAATCGGAAAAGAGAAGATAAAAATAAGGAAGAAAAAGAATTTCAAACGACTATTAATGTTTTAATTGAAAAATTGGAAGACCAGAAAGCAAAAAAAGATTTTATCGGTTTGATAAAAACATATGAAACATTGATCGAATTGCAACCTCTAGATAAAAATTATCTTTTACAATTGACCCTACTTCTTTTCAAACTAAAAAATTACGAAAGATTTATAGACTATTCGGAACTCATTAAATTGAGATCTCCAACTAGTAAACGAAATATTTTGCGACTAGCTGTCGCACATATAAGACTAAAAAAATTTCAAAGAGCGAATAGTCTTATTTTAGAAATTCTTAACTTTAACCCGCAAAATAAAAAAGCAAAAATTTTGGAACTTATACTTTCAGATCTCGTTATTAAATCTGTGTAATTTACTATCCTGAGCAGGATTAATTCGTTAGAATAAGATAATATTCTTGCTAATAGATATATGCTTAAAATAATGAGGGAAAGAAGTTTCAATTTACTACCCGAGGACATATGAAAATACAAGCATTAGCCGCTATAAATAAGCAAGAAGCACTTACAGATTTTACTTACGAAACAATTTCTCTATCAGAGTATGAATGTGTAGTGAAAGTTCATACCTGCGGAATTTGTCATAGCGATATACATATGATTGACAACGACTGGAGAACATCTAAGTATCCGCTTGTCCCAGGTCATGAGGTAGTCGGCATTATTGAAGAAGTGGGTTCTCTTGTTAGCCACTTGCAAGTAGGAGATCGAGTTGGCATTGGTTGGCAATCAGGTGCTTGCTTCGAATGTAAAGACTGTCTGCGCGGAAATGAAAACCTATGTAGTAAAAATAAAAGTACAATTGTGGCGCGACACGGTGGATTCGGAAGTCATTTACAAGTAGATAGTCGCTTCTGTTTTAAAATTCCGGAAGAGCTAGAGTCAGCAGTTGCATCTCCCCTACTTTGCGCCGGCATAACAGTATATGCCGCACTTCGCTATGCAGGAATGTCATCCGGACATAATATTGGAATCATAGGGATCGGCGGTCTTGGACACCTTGCAGTCCAGTTCGCGGCAAAAATGGGAAACCGAGTTACGGTATTTACAACTAGTCCGGATAAAGAAGAGTTTGCGCTAGCGAATGGAGCAAGTGAAGTGATAGTCGGTTCACCCAAAGGCAAAACAAAGCATAAACTAAATATTATTTTAAACACAACGCATAACGATTTAGACTGGCCCCGCTTTTTAAGTCAGCTAGATTCAGATGGAACTCTCACTTTCGTTGGCGTTCCTCCTAGCACTCTTTCGACTGTTCATATTGGAATGCTACTTGCCAAACGCCTTCGTATCATGGCAAGTCCAATCGGTGGAAGGGCTATGATAAATGAAATGCTAGAGATCGCCGCCAAACACAAAATAGCCCCTGTCATCGAAAAATTTCCATCCTCTCGCGCAAATGAAGCTATTTCTAAAGTGCGTGCAAATCAAGTTCGGTATAGGGCTGTGTTGGAGTTTTAGGTTGTCATTCTAAAAATCAAAACGTATACGTAAACATCACGAGAAAAGACCTGCCCGGTTGCGGATGAAGAGAAGGACGAAAGCCCTGCGATCGCGCATAATAATTATCACCCGCGTTAGCAAGGTCTACACCTGGATGAGTAATTCCTGTATTGAATAGATTGTTTATTTTGAGAGCTAAGTTCATAGCTTTGAAAAACTCCCAACTTATATGAAGGTGAAATAGTGCATACGGGTCTATAGTTTTCCCCTCCCAGCGAAGCGGATTTGATAGATACAAAGTTCTTTTTCCTACGTATTGAGTTCGTAAATCAACAAATAAGTTATGTAAAATTGGAATATTTGCTCCCAGGTTCAGCTTATGCCTCGCTATATCACCTAATGTAGTATATTCTTCTTGTCTTGGAAGTAGATCAACAGTTGTCTTAGGAAGATAAACTTCATTATCCCCTGCTACACTCGTTCCAGTTCTCCATTTTTTGGAATTGCGATCATAATGAATTTGACTGAGAGCCTCCGTGAATGTATAGTTTAGATAGGACTTGATAGGGATATTTATATCTAAAAAGTTTTTCATATGGAAGTTTAATTTGTATTCTCCCCCATAAATTCTTCTTCGCCCCGCATTTTCGGCTTCTTCTTTGATTACATTTTCATATCTCTGGTAGTAAATCGAAACTTCTTGCAAAATACTTCGACCTTCCTTCATGAATATAAATTCTGTAGACCTAACCTTTTCCGGCTTAAGGCTAATATTTGTTTGTCTCCCGGCGAACCCACCGTACAACTGGTACTGAGGTGGTTCATTGAATGTCCATAGATTGAATTTTCATCATAACGAATTCCGGGACTAAATATAAATTTGCTGATTGATAATTTCCCTTGCGCAAAACCACCATAATCCGTTGTACTAATTAGGTTATTTTCGGGCATTTTATCAGCAGGTGGAGGGGGGCGCAAATAAAACGGTTCCGTGCTCGAAACATTTCCTCTATATCCACTCGGGATAGTAGCAGAACTGTAACTAGTAGCAGTGTAACCCGGAACGTCGTAAAATTTAGTAAGTCGTTTGCTTTCGTATTTTACTCCGAGTAATAATTCCAGTGAATTTGAAATTTTAATTTCAAAGTTTTGATTCATCAATTGACTACTATTTTTAGTTACCCAGCGTGTGTAGCTTACATTCGAATAGCGGCTATCTCTATTATCCGGAATCGCTTGCGCGAAATTTCCACTCGTTTAATATTACTGATTGAATACTGCCTGCTAATATCTGCTGTTTGGAAGTAGAGGCTATTGTCGATTTTCCCATCAATCATGATAAGTGTTCTGTTTGTATAAGGTGTTCTGTATCCTCTCTGATAGGCAGTGATATAAAAAGATCCATCCGGAAACACAACATCGAAACCCGGTAGGTCATATAAAATTTCATCTATACTTGTGTATCCCCGATTTTTTATATCTTCTTCGGAAACTACTACAACACTTGCAGGAGCTTTTCGAATACTTTCCTTACTTCTAGAAGCAGTTACTACTATATTCTCTTCTAGCTTAAAGAAGTTTTCTTCTGTAATATTATTGGAAGACGGTGAGTTTAGATTCTCATTTTTCGGTTCAGTGGTTATTTTTTCAGGAACAGTTTCCTTTGCAGCTTGAGTTTCTTGAGAATAGAGATTCGTGTAAAACAAAGAGATAAGGTATACGATTATTTTAAATACAGTGTTGTTCATACTTCCTCTATATTCTATTTTTTAAATTTATTAATTGGGAAATTCCCAGAATTATTTATCCTGCAAATCTTGCAAATCTTGTAAAGCCATCCGCTAACACCCATCAGCCAAGCTATATAAAAAAACTTTTTTAGAAAACGACGTAATTTAACTTTAGTAAAAAGTCTTCTATTTCTTGTTATCCCAATCAGTTTGGATTAATTTTTTCACAGGAGACGAATTTTGTGTCAATCTAGAGACAAGGATAATACTAATTAGCCCTGAAACCATAGCAAAGGTTCGAAAAGGAAATAAAATAGCAATTCGATTTCCATCTGCTCCTATTTCCGAAGCTGCGTCTAAAACCGGGTAAGGAAGAATTGTGGGCAAACCAAGAGAAGCCTCTCCACCTCCAAAACGAAGAACAAAAGCAATTAAAAATCCTGCTAGGACTCCGTAAAAATTTGCTTTCTTATCAAACAATGCTGTTACTAGAGCCGGGAATAATAAACAGTAAACAAAGTCACTGCATAGTATCCACAGCGTATAAATACTTTGCACTTGCAAGGCAATGAGTGTAGCTAAAGCTCCATTAACCCACACAAATATTTTCACAAGATGATTGATTCTATCCCGACTAATATTAGGCTCAAACAATGGGCGATAGATATTCCAAACGGTCATAGAAGAAGCTGATAGAATAGAAGAATCAACCGACGACATAACAGCAGTAGCCACTGCACCAAGCCCTACAGTAGCAATTGCAGTTGGTGTTAAGTATTTAATCACGTAGGGGCAAGATGTTTAAAGAATTTTCAGGTGGACCACCAAACGAACTCCAATCAGTTACCCCACCTAACATGAGGCTAATGGCATACCCCCATGGAGCCTGCAACCATACAAGACCACTTTTATAAGTAGCCTCAGCGCTTCCGTTGATGTAGCCACCGCCCAACCATGTTGCTGCCATTGTAAATATCGAAACCCAAAGAGGAATATTCCTTCCTCCAAGAATTGCATCTGCTCCTTCTTCACTATGGCTATGTCTGCGGGCTATAACTTCCTGTAAAAAAAGTAAGCCCATAAAAAACTAGAATGGCAATAAATCCACTCCAAAAAACTTTTGTCCCCTGTCCCCAAAAATATACATACACTGCAGAAAGAGAAAGTAGACCGAGCATCAGTAAGGTAGGCAGACTTTCTTTGAAGTGTAAAAAATCTTTTAAGCGGGGTTCATTGTCTTCCAGATTTGGTCCCATTTTTCTATCCTTTATGCTTATAAAATGGAGTATTCTCAGCGGCTAATGGAGTGTTACCTAATATCAAATCTGCTGACTTTTCGGCAAGCATCATTACCGGTGCATAAATATTTCCATTTGTAACATAGCGCATAACGGATGCATCCACAACACGAATGCCTTCTAGCCCATGCACTTTTAGAGTGTCTGGATGAACGACAGATGTCTTGTCTGTTCCCATTCTACACGTACAAGATGGATGAAGAGCGGTTTCGGCATCTTTTGCGACCCATTTTAAAATTTCATTATCCGTTTCTACATTTTGCCCGGGTGAAATTTCCCCAGCGTTAAATTCATCAAATGCTTTTTGTTCTAAAATTTTTCTAGCAGCGCGAATTGCCTCTACCCATTCTCGTTTATCTTGATCTGTCGACAGATAATTAAAGCGAAGCGCTGGTTTCTCTTTCGGATTTTTAGATTTAATTTTTAAAGTCCCCATCGCATCGGAATACATCGGACCCACATGAACTTGGTATCCATGTCCTTTAATCGGAGCAGACCCATCATAACGAATTGCAACCGGTAAAAAATGAAACATGATGTTAGGATATTTTACTTCTCCGTTGCTACGAATAAATCCACCACCTTCGAAATGATTCGTTGCACCAGGACCTTTATGCATGAATAGCCACTGAAACCCAATCCATGGCCAGTTGTATTTTTTGAGAGAAGGCGCAACAGACACAGGCTGCTTACACGCATACTGTATATATACCTCAAGATGATCTTGCATATTTTCTCCAACAGTCGGTAGGTCATGTACAATGTCAATTCCAAGTGGACTTAATTCTTTTGCATTGCCTACACCAGAGAGTTGTAAAATTTGAGGAGAGCCAATCGCTCCACTGGATAATACCACTTCTCCGCCAAATGCTTTTTTAGTCATGCCAAATGCACTGGTGAACTCAACGCCTACTGCTCGTTTACCTTCAAAGATGACTTTAGTGACTTGAGTAGAGCAAATCACTTCTAAATTAGGGCGGGATTTTATAGGATGAAGGTATGCACGCGCAGAACTTAAGCGTCTTCCATTTCGAATATTTCTATCAAATTTTGCAAAGCCTTCTTGCTGAAATCCATTTACATCTTTTGTAAGCGGATAACCCGCTTCTTGAACAGCTTTAAAAAAAGCGTCAAACAAAGGATTAACCGCAGGACCTCTTTCTAATACAAGTGGACCATTCCCACCACGAAATTCATCACTACCGGCAGTGCAAGTCTCCATTCTTTTAAAATAAGGAAGGCAATTTGCATAACCCCAATTTTTCATTCCAGGGTCTTTCGCCCAACGTTCATAATCCATCGGGTTTCCTCTTTGAAAAATCATACCGTTAATGCTACTAGATCCACCGAGAACTTTTCCGCGCGCATGGTAAATCTTTCGGTTATTCATGAATGGCTCCGGCTCGGATTCATACTTCCAATCATAAAGCGGATTTCCAATCGGAAAGGCAAGCGCGGACGGCATATGGATAAATATATCCCAGAAGTAATCTGATCTTCCTGCTTCCAGGAGCAACACCTTATTAGACAGGTTTTCACTTAACCGGTTTGCAAGCACACAACCAGCAGACCCACCACCGGCAATTATAAAGTCATATTTTTTTTGTTTCATTGTAATTCCTCTTTTACGGGTAAGGGCAATCTACCTCTCCCATTTCTACGTATACCGATTTCACTTGCGTATAATGTTCAATTGCCGCAAGACTGTTTTCACGTCCAATTCCAGATTGTTTATAACCACCGAATGGTGCTTCAATCGGGGTAATATTGTAATTATTAATCCAACAAGTTCCTGCCTGGATTTCTGCAATCACACGGTGTGCTCGCTTAATATCCTGGGTAAATACACCAGCGGATAATCCGAATTCGGTGTCATTTGCTCTTTCGATTACTTCTTCTTCAAGTTTGAATGAAAGAACAGACATTACAGGTCCAAAGATTTCTTCCTTTACAATTGTCATTTTATCTTCGCAGTTGGAAAATACGGCAGGCTCAATGAATGCACCTTTTCTAAATTTAGAATATTTTTCTTCCCAAGTGGGATTTTTTCCACCACAAAGTAAACTTGCTCCTTCTTCCTTTCCTTTTTTCACATAACCTAAAACTTTTTCTAAGTGTTCGGGGCTAATAAGAGAACCCACATGAGTATTCATATCCATTGGATCACCAATCTTTAGCTTTTGCACTCGGGCTAAAAGCTTTTCCAGGAAAAGTTTATGAATGGACTCGTGCACAAATACCCTCGTTCCATTAGAGCAAATTTCTCCTTGCGTATAAAAGTTTGCAAGTAAAGAGGCAGAAACTGCTTGCTCCAGTTTGGCATCATCGAATATGATTAACGGTGATTTGCCGCCAAGTTCCAAAGTGACTTTTTTTAATGTAGCTGCTCCATCTGCCATGATTGCTTTCCCGCTTGGAACAGATCCTGTGATAGATACTTTTGAAATTTTTTTATTTCGGACTAATTCTTTTCCAACGTCTCTGCCACCGATGACTACGTTAAATACTCCATCAGGAAGTCCTGCTTCGGTAAAGATTTCAGCAAGCTTAAGAGCGGTTAATGGCGTTAATTCGGATGGTTTAAATATCATCGCGTTCCCGCAAGCGAGAGCAGGCGCAGCTTTCCAGCAAGCAATTTGGAGCGGGTAATTCCATGCCCCAATTCCAGCACAAATCCCAAGTGGCTCACGACGAGTATAAACAAAACTATTTCCTAAATCAAAATGCTCTCCGTGTAAAGTTGCCGCCATTCCCGCAAAATACTCAATAGCCTCAGCACCTGAAATTACATCTACAACAACAGCCTCAGAGAGTGGTTTCCCAGTGTCGTATACTTCTATTTCTGCAAGAGGCTGAACTCTCTCACGAAGTAAACTAGCTGCACGAAGTAGAATCCTTCCCCTCTCTGCACCTTTCATCTTTGACCAGATTTTAAATCCTTTTTCTGCTGATTCTACTGCATACGCGATATCATCAAGATTAGCTTCTTCTAGCTCACATAGAATCTCTCCTGTTGCCGGGTAAGCAGTAGTAACCACATTTCGATTGGGTGAGGACGGAAGAAATTTTCCATTGATAAAAGAAGTTTGTCGTTTAAATATTGCCATGTTCTAACTCCGAGTCTGCTAAATGATTCTTATCCGCTTGCAGTAAAATTACGATTCCTGTAATAATAAATGCCATTCCTGTCATTGTCCAAATTGTAATTTGCTCCCCTGCCCAGAAAAAGCCGAGGATTACAGCAATCACAGGATTTACATAGGCGAAGCTCATTACGATAGAAGAAGGTAATAACTGTAATGCGCGAGTAAACGAGTAAAATGCTACAACTGATCCAAGAAGGGTAATATAGCTTAGCCCAATCCAAGCATCCGTCGATGGATGAGGAATCGGCTCTGAAAATAAAAGCGCGAGAAGTCCGCAACCAATCGCGGCAAATAGCTGTTGGTATCCTGCACTTACTAGGGCTGGAATTTCTTTAAGCTTATCTCCTTGCAAGACAGAGCCTAATGCCCAGGAAGCAGGGGCGAGCGATAAAGCGAGAAAAGTAAGTAGGTCAGGTGAACTACCAGAGGAGTTATTTGAGAGTAGCCCTGGAACAGACAAGCAGATAATTCCTATAAACCCCAATACGACAGAAATGATAGACATAAGGCTGAGAGATTTTTTATGAATTAGAAATTCGAATAAAACAGCCCAGAGAGGAGTTGCACCAAAGAGTAATGCCGCGTAACCGGAATCAGCTTTTTGTGCTCCCCAGATCACCCAAGCGTGACCACCTACCCAGAGAAGAAGTCCCGTAATAACCAAGTGAAAAAGAGTCGTTTGACTCACACGCAAAGATTTGCCCGATAAGATGGAGATTGAAAACATAATGAGTGCCGCAATTCCAAC
>JANYCR010000150.1 GCA_025360185.1 Leptospiraceae bacterium
GTTGGGTGGTCCTTCCGGGATTGCATATTATCTAGAATAACCTGTCTGTGTCGTGTAAGTTTTTTCATAGTTCTGTAGATCGCGCTTATTACTGTAAATTAGACTAATTGGAAAGTCAAGTAAGAAAATTCCTTTCCTATCTATCCCTATTATGGAAAATACATATATGGAAAACTTTCAATTCTATGCCACGAATCTATACTCACTTGATTGCGAAAAAACTGCCTTGCTTTACTCTAAACTTTTTTCTTTTTCCATCGTATCTATTTCAAAAAAACACTCGGAACTTCGCACCAATACAGGGTTTACTATTTTTATAGATATGCCCTCGGTCCATTGTAATGTTTCACCCGGAACTATTAGCTTTTCAGTTCTTGATTTAGATTTGGCAAAAATAAATTTGGAACCATTGAAATTAGAATCGTATTATGAAAAAGGAAACTATGCTTCTTTTTTAGATGAATACCAAAATCGGGTTTGGATTTTTGAGAAGAAATAAGGAAGTTTAGTCAGGTGGATGGATTTTATTGATAGGAATTTAAAATAAAAATCTTAGGTAGCTAATTAAAATTAGCTTATAGGCTTGTATTTTCTTTTTGCGATAATGTAAAAATTTTCTCGTGTATCAATCTCTAAAACTACAATCGTCTTTGCACGTTCTTGAATTTCAAAAAAGATTCTATAAGCTACACTGTTAAATTTTAGGTGATAAGCGTAATAGCCTCTTAGGTTTCCTGTCAATGCTTCCGATAACTCGATTGGACTATTTTTAATTTTGTCGATGGATTCTTGTAAAAGCTTTTTAAGTGCCGGAATAGATTTCTTTATAAAGCTTTTAGCGTTGTTAGAAAATAAGATTTGATACATCTAGTTGAAAACTTCGTCGTAAGAATAAAACTTTCCGGTAGCTGAAGCTTTTAATTTTTCCAAGACTTCAAGATCAGCCTTGTAGGTTTTTTCTAAAGCCTCAATGTAATCAATCATAAGATTCGCAAGTTGCAAAGATGAAGTAATTAATTCTTTTTCGTTCGAATCTGCCTTGATATTTTCTAAGACAGATTTTATTTTACGTATCGGTTCAAGTTGAGTCTTTACGGTTTCATACTCTGCTTGAACTTCGCCTATAGGGAGAAATTGTATTTGAGCAAGGTCGTTTCTTAGATGAGATATACCAGATTTGATTTTAAAAAGCAAAGTTTTTAAAAGGATATAATTTGCAATTTTATCTTTGATACTGGAATAATGCTTTCCGAATGGGAAAGATTCAACTAAACCGAATTCATTAGAATAATCTAAAATATTTGCTTCCATAGCGATAACCTTAATGATTAGACTGAAAAGTCAATCCTATAAAAATCCCCTAACGAAGGAGAGTTGTAGTCATCATATACAAAGGGTATAGAATCTAGTAAATTACCTCATCACCCTAAATTCATTTTTACCCGCTACTCGTTTTAGTTTAGTTTCGTAGGGGAGGTTGATGTAGTTAACGATTGCCCTGTCGTAGTTTGCAATTTCGTTTATATCAAACTTTTCTAAGTTCTCCGGATTATTCATATAATCCTCATCTTCTACTCCAGCGATAAATCTCCATCCGCTGTCCATATCATCAACCGGGTAATCACGGTACATAAACCCAACGGGCAACCCATCTACTGTAATCTTATCTGTTGCAAGACAAGTCCCAACGGATTGAACGAGCCTGATAATATATTCTTTCTTTAGTTTAAAGATTTTTTTCTTGTTCATCGCTTTTGTTCTCAGTTAGATCCTTTTTAAAAAGATTTCGAATAAAAATATAAAAATAGGGCGCAATAACTCCGAATATATTTGGTAAATAAAGGTTGCTATTGACAAAAAAAGCACCAGTAACTAATCCAATGAAAGCATAAAATAGAATTGCAAAAATAGAAATTTTATATTTCAAGCTACAGGACTTTTGAATGATATAATGAGCTAATACGCCAGCAAAGTAAAGAAAAAGAAAAAAAGGAAATCCATAGATAAAAATTTCATCGTTGTCAAAATGACGGGAACTTATGCTTGTGAAAGTTGATAAAATGAATATAACAAATATCTGAATTCCATTATAAAACTTATTCATTAAAGTTTTTCCATAAAGATTTTGTATATCTATAAACAAATGGCGAAAAGAAAGTAAATAGGAAAACTGTAAGGCTTTGCTCCTCACTTGTATTATTTCGGAGAAGTCTACTTTGAAATAGAATTCCTAAACCTAATCCAATGAGAGAGAAAATAAAAAAAGTAGAGAACGAAACTTCCAGCTTCTCTGTGAATAGTTTATAGAGCCAATATTGAATTCCATTTAGAATTAAAATACAGAATAGAAAAAAGAAAATAAATAATAGGGATTCACCTTCGGTAATCCCATGAGCACTAACAGGCAATCCGATAAATAGAAAAAAAAATAATATTAAGTTCTTCATGCTAAAATTCTATAGCAGGCAAATTATTAAATAAGCATTGCCTGCAAAAATTCTATCACCCACCCTGACAGGCTAACGCTATTTGTCCTGTACGAGCCATTTCTATGATTCCAAATTTTGTCATCATAGAGATAAACGCTGTTACCTGCCTTGCATTTCCTGAAAACTCTGTCATTAGGCTTGAGTCGGTAACATCTACAATTTTTGCACCGAAGACTCCGCAAAGAGAAATAATCTCTGTGCGGTTACTGTCTTTTGCCTCTACTTTGAGTAAGACAAGCTCGCGGGTAATTGCCTCCATATAGAATAGGTCTGTAACTTTTAGAACATCAGGAAGTTTTAAGAGTTGTTTCTTTACCTGGTCAACTACTGCATCATCTCCTTTTAGAACGATAGTCATGCTAGATACTTCTGGATTTTCTGTGACGCCAACTGCTATTGAGTCGATGTTATAACTTCTTCTTGTAAAGAGTCCTGAAACATGACTCATTACTCCCGGGTGATTGTTTACTAATATGCTAAGTGTATGCTTCATTTTGCTGCCTTTAAACTTGCGAGGTCTTTAAATTCTAACATTTCTTTTTGTGACTTTCCTGCTGGAATCATTGGAAATACTTTTTCCTCCGCTGGAACAACTACTTCGAGTAACGCCGATTTGTCGTCTTTCAAGAAAAATTCGAGTGCTTTATCAATATCTTCTTTTTTAGAAATGGACATTGCTGGAATTTCATATCCCTCCGCTACTTTTACAAAATTTGGGTTATAATTCCACTCAGAATGAGAAAATCTTTCTTCATAGAATAGCTCTTGCCACTGACGCACCATTCCGAGGAAATTATTGTTAAAGATTAAAATCTTAACACCTAATTTGTACATAGTGATAGTGGCTAATTCTTGTATGTTCATTTGGATAGAGCCATCACCAGAAATACAAATTACAGTTTTGTCCGGTCTTCCTATCTTTGCACCTATCGCGGCAGGTAGACCATAGCCCATCGTTCCGAGTCCACCAGAGGTTAACCAGTTGTTAGGCTCATCGAATAGGTAATACTGTGCTGCCCACATTTGATGTTGCCCAACGTCAGTTGTGATGATTGCTTTTCCGTTTGTTTTTTTATAGAGTCTATGGATAAAATCCTGCGGCTTAATTTTATTATCCGTAGTATTATCAAAATCAAGCGGATGATTTTCTTTTAGAGTTTGGATATGTTTTAGCCAATCCGTTCTATCTACTTTTTTTACAAATGGAATGACTGCTTGAAGCGCGTCTTTTAAATCCCCATGCAATACATGGTCTACATCAATTCGTTTATTAAATTCTGCCGTGTCTATGTCGATATGTGCCCGAACTGCATTTTCAGCGAATTCACCGATCTTGGCTACGCGATCATCAAAGCGAGCGCCAAGATTTAAAATATAATCGCAGTCTAATACCGCTTTATTCGCGTAAGCCGTTCCATGCATCCCGAGCATCCCAACCGAATTCGGATGTTCGCCTGGAAAGGAGCCTATTCCCATTAAAGTGGTGGTTACTGGGATGTTGCCGGTAAGAGCTAGTTTTTTAATTTCTTCAGCTGCTTTTGCGTTGATTGCACCGCCCCCAACATAGAGAAGAGGACGCTTCGCATTATTAATTGCTTCTGCAAATGCTTTCACATCTCCTTTGATTTCTGGCTTTGTGTAATGATGGGGATGTATTTTTAGCTTAGGAGCTTTACGAACGGAAGTTAATTGTGTTTGGATGTCTTTTGGAAAATCTAAAAGAACAGGTCCAGGTCTTCCGCCTAACGCAATTTTATAAGCTTCTTCAAAATGTCTAGCTATATCATCTGCACTTCTCATCAGTGCGTTGTATTTTGTGATAGGAATTGTAATTCCAAAAATATCTGCTTCTTGAAATGCGTCAGTTCCTATAGCGCTTGTTGCAACCTGACCTGTGATTGCGAGAATTGGAATCGAATCCATCTTTGCATCTGCAAGACCGGTTACTAAGTTTGTTGCACCAGGTCCTGATGTTGCTATGCATACTCCGATTTTGCCAGTAGCCCTAGCATAGCCTTCTGCCATATGAATAGCGCCTTGCTCGTGGCGTACTAAGTAATGTTTGATTTTACTTTTATAGAGTTCATCATAGAAAGGGAGGATAGCGCCTCCAGGATAACCAAAGCAAACCTCTATGCCTGCTTCTTCCATTAATTCGATTAATAATCTTGCACCCGTAACTTTTTTTTCTGTTCCTGACATTGGTTTTTCCTTTATGTTAAAATAATATTTTTTAGTTTCCTATTGTGGATTACTCGGAGTTTGCGTTTCTACTGGCGGAGCCACAGGTGTAGAGGGAGGCTCGTCCATCATTCCATATTTTATAAGCACTGACGTAACAACAGGTTGTAATATATCATCCTTTTCAGTCGCTTTCATCAGTCTGTCCTTAGCGTCTAATAGTAATTTTTCTCTATCAGTGCCGGTCAATTTATTTGCCTTGCTAATAATTTTATAGGCTTCACGCAGCAGTAGTGCAGTTTGTCCAAGGAGAGGATCTTTAGAGAGCCTATCATCTGAGGTTTGAACCCATACATCAAACCAATCTTCAACTAATCCGTCTTTGACGCTTGCAGTTAGACAGTCCACATTTGCCCAATCACCTTGAATTTCTTTAACAAAGCAAATCGATCCGAGCGCAAACTTGCCCTTAGTCCCTGCTGTGAGTGTTGGTTTTCTAAACGCGGACAATCCGTCTTTGACTACAAACAAAACTGCTTCTGAAAAATTGGATGCGAGGGCATAGCCCTCTTTGCCTGTCACGGTCGATAATTTAAAAAAATCTTTTTTTTCCTGTGTAACTTTTTCTAGAACAGTGACTTCTTCTAAAGCATAGACTAGTGTGACTCGATGCTCTTTCTTCACTGAACCAATGACCGAGCTAATGTGCTGGTCGACTTTTGAATAGCGGGTGCCTAGAATTTGTGCTTCCGGTTCTTTCGGTTTTTGCTTACACAAAACTAAGAGCGGCAGGATTAGAAGGATTAAAACTATACGCTTTATCATGTATTACAGTTTTTTATTAGTATCGTACTTGTTAAGAAAATTTTTTAGAATCGTTAAAAAATTCTGGTAATTTGACGGTCTTTTCCCTTGAATTATTTTATTTCCAAACTTTATAGAAATTTGACCTAAAAGATGGAAAAAATATTCTGACAATATGAATGAAACGGAAGTAGAATTAAATACCGAAGACCAAAGCTTTAATAAAATTAAGACTCTTGCGAAAGAGGCATATAAGCTAATTGACCAACGAAAATACAAAGATGCGAAAGAAAAATTTGCCGAACTTTTAGTTACAGATCCCAATAACACTTATGGTTTAGTGGGTATGGGTGATTTACTTTACAAAACACAGAATTACGAAGAGTCAATCAAATACTACAAGACTTGTTTAACGTTAGATACTTCCAATAAATTTTCCATTATGGGGTTAATGAACTGTTACAGGGACATGAAGCAATTAAATCAAGTAATTCATATCGCTGAAGAATATAGACATATAACCATGTCAGATGCTTCCATTTTAAGTAGAGTTGCAGATGCACACAGAAAACTTAAAAACTTTAAAGAATCAGAAATCTACTACATGTCCGCGCTCCAAATTAATCCTACAGACCAATATGTAATCGTTGGTATTGGACATTTGTATTTTGCCTGTCAACGCTACCAGGACGCGATTAAATGGTGGGAGAAATTAGTTTCCACACAACCGAATAATATAAAAATTTTAACTGAAATCGGAAATAGCTATCGTAAGATTAAAGACTTTGACCGAGCCATTGAATATTATGAAAGAGCAAAGTCATTAGATGATGGAAACTTTTTTGCACTCTATGGTCTTGCTGAATCCTATAGAGGAAAAAAAGAATTTAAAAAAGCCATTTGGTTCTGGGAAAAGATTTTACATTTCGATCCTAATAACAAACTCATCATTAACCGCTATGCTGATAGCTTGCGAGGACTCGGGGAATACGAAAAAGCACTTGAATGCTTTAACAGAATTCTTACATCAGATGATGACTATTTTGCGCTACTAGGTAAGGCGTCCACTCTCATTCTCATGGGAGAAACAGAAAAGTCACAAGAAATTTTCATGCTACTTCGCAGAAAAGATCCACTCAATCCACGTCCAGTTATGGAGCTCGCAGATTTATGGTTCTATTCTAAAAACGAAAAAGAAAAAGCAATATCCGTGTTAAAAGAATTTTTAAAAAGCAATCCTTCAAATACAGATGTCAGCATGAAACTCGACCAACTTCAAAACGAAATGTAGTTGGACATTAGCCACCAAGGGCATTAAAGAGTAATGAAGTTTCAAATTAAACTAATTACTCTTGTTAGTGTCATCAAGCGATTTAATCCTTTTTTCGGTACTAGTCTTTTTCTAGTCCTTTTTTGCTTATTTGCACTCACTTGTAATAAGAAAGCATTTAATAAAAACGAATACTCAAAGATAATAAAAAAGCATCCGGCATCGAATTCTAACAATTATCCTTTATTATCTGGTGATTGGACGGACAGGTCATTTAACATAGATGATTCCCACATTAGCTATGTTAAAGAGATGAACGAGCTAGATGGCTTTATAGAAATTCCAGCACCATCTCACCTAACAAAGGAAATGAAAGCAAGGTTGAGTTTCATTTCAAAGTCCTTTAAACCAGAGGTAAAAAAAATATTCGATAAATATCTTTATGGAATTTACTTCTGTGAAAAGTTAGGTGGAACGGGGCTAACAGGGTTTATCTACGAAAATACTAAAGGTAAGCCTCTTGGTGGATTTATTATTATAGATAGCTCTGTAATTAACAAAAAAGCAAACGATTGGATTAGTTTTAAAGAAAAATCTGCGTTTCAATTAGGTGATATTTCCTTAGAAATTAAAATTGAAAAGGAAGAAGAGAATACTGTTGATAATGCGCTAAGGTATATTTTACTTCATGAAATGGGGCATATACTTTCCAATACCATCGGTATCACACCGGACCTACGAAGCGAATCACTGGATTATACTCGTTATCCGTTCTTTGATAAGGTTTGGATTTCAGAAAAGGAAAGTACTTATGATTCAAAAATATTTCCATTTCGCTCTAAGGTAAAATTTTATTCTCCTGAGTCAGAAGCGTTGAACCTGGATATAGTTTGGGATCAAGTTTACCCTGTTCTTTCCAAGACTCATTTTTCAACTCTTTATGGGGCGACTAACGCACTAGATGACTTTGCTGAAAGCTTTGTTTCTTATGTGCATTGTATTTTAGATAATCGACCATGGGAGTTGACGCTTACTCAAAAAGGAAATATTATTTTCAAAATGAAAAATAGAATTCACGAACTGGAAAGAGAGAAGGAGTTTATACGCAAGAATGTTTTTAAGTAAAAATTTGAACAATTTTAGAGGTAAGTGCGAAGTCTTATTGACCATGTTTTCATATTACGGTATATTACCATTACCCACCCTTCAATAAATTCAGCAACTCATCAGCAGAAATCTTACCACTCATATCGGTTTCCTCCAGAAGACTATCGGCAAGGTCTCGTTTATGTTTGTGTAAATCGACAATTTTCGCCTCGATAGTATCTTTGGCTACTAGTCTGTAAACCGTTACGGGACGTTTTTGTCCGATTCTATGTGCTCGGTCGGATGCCTGGTCTTCGACGGCAGGATTCCACCAAGGGTCCATATGGATAACATAGTCAGCCGCGGTGAGGTTAAGACCTGTTCCACCCGCTTTCAGGCTAATTAGAAAAACCTCTCCTTCTCCTTTTTGAAATGCGTCTACTCTCGTTTTGCGATCTTTCATCGGTGTGCTTCCGTCTAGGTATTGGAAAGATATTTTCTTTTCTTCCAGGTATTTTTTAATTATACTGAGATGATCTACAAATTGGCTAAACACAAGAGCTTTATGTTTATTTTCGAGGAGTTCCTCTAAGATTTCGGTGAATGCTTCAAATTTAGAACTCGGTAAATCTATCTTAGCCTCTACTAACTTAGTGTTACAGCAAGCGCGTCTGAGTTTCATGATTTCAGCTAAGATTTGTAAATGCTTTTGTCCGGGAAGCAAGTCTTTACTTGCTAGTTTTTTTATCGCATTTAAACGAAGTGCTTCGTAAAAGGCTCTTTCTTTATCACTCAATTCCACCTGGAGGGTAATGTCTGTTTTCTCCGGAAGTTCATCCAACACTTGGTTTTTCATTCTTCGTAATAAGAATGGTTGGATTAATTTCTTAAGCTGATTGCGAGCGCTTTTATCTTTGTTTTTTTCAATTGGTATCGCAAAACGCTCGTTAAACTTTTCAAGTGATCCCAAAAGACCGGGATTTAAGAATCGAAATAGATTCCATAGTTCTCCCAAATGATTTTCTATAGGAGTTCCCGTGGTAAGAAGTCTAAAACCAGCTTTTAAACTCATCACTGCTTGCGAACGCTTTGTAGACATATTCTTAATAGCCTGTGCTTCATCTAAAATTACCACTTGCCACCCTACTGATTTTAATATTTCCGCAACGTCTTCTTGTTGGATCATTCCGTAACTACAAACTAAAACATCATAAGGCTTTAAATTTTTAACAACCTCCTCTCTATTTTTTCCTCCGAATTGAATAGTTGTGATTGTCGGTGCAAAGCGCAAACTCTCTGTATGCCAGTTCATACATACAGAACTAGGGGCAATCACAAGACTTGGACCTGATGCAGCACGAGTTAGTAAAATGGCGAGAGATTGAATTGTTTTTCCGAGTCCCATATCATCGGCAAGGCAAGCACCAACGCCCCAATGCGAAAGTCTGGCTAACCATTCAAAACCTTCTATTTGATAATCTCGTAGCGTAGCTTGAAAAGTATTTGGAAGTTCTGGCTTAAAATTTTTAATCTCTTTAAGTTTCTCCACTTGCGATTTCCACGCCTTATCCGCTTTTAGACTTGCTACTTGCAAAGTCATGTCTTCCATGAGTGGCGCAATTAAAGGAGAAAAGCGAAGTCCGTCCTTCGTTAATTCAGAGAAGGCTTGCAATTCATCTAGTTGTTTTCTGAAAGTAGCGGTTAATGCAAGGAAACTTCCATCGCTCATTTTAATAAATCGACTTGGACTTTGCCCGAGTAATTCAAGTAGAACTTGCATTTCGATAACGTCTTTGTTTCCTAAATCAAGTGTTCCATTTACCGAAAACCAATCATTGTCTTTTTTAATACCCATATGAAATTTAGAAATGTCCGCTTGTTTTTTAATTCGAAACCTTTCCCCTTCGGGCCATTCGATGACTGCAATGTCGCCTATTGTTTGGATTTCTGATAATACTTCCAGGCAAGTTTCCGGCTCTTCCAAAATCCATTCGTATTCTGAAACTAAACTTATAGATTGAAGAGTTGGGCATAATCGTAATAACTCGCTAAATCGCATTTCCTCTTCTAATAAATTTCTAGTTGTGCTAAGTTTTTTTCCTTCTATTTCTGCTATCAGGATTTTTCCACCTTTGCCCGGCTTATAATAGGGACCTTTCCCGGCAAATGGTCGGCAAAATCCTGTTATCCTTAAACCTTCGTCATAAGGCAATAGATGAAGATAAGGCTTGGAGAAAGCTTCAACTTTTTCTGTTTGAGATTCAGCTCCACCAATATCTGATTGAATTAGAATGGAACTAGATAAATTTGTAATTGCTTTTAAGACTTGCTCTTTCGCTTCTTTTGGAATTTTTACATTTAACCCGCTCAGAATTTTTGCAATTTGCCTATGCTCATTAGAAAACACGATTAGTTTTAGCCTAGACGGTGTTTCTAAATGCAAAGTATATTTTTCATTCTCATCAATATTATTTGGATGAAGTAATAGTTTAATGGTATTATCCGCATTATTTTCTTCTACGGTTAATTCCGGTTCGCCTCTCTCCAGATCAAATCGAGTTTTAAAATCCGACCAGAATAAAAAAGGATGTCCGACAAGCTCTACGAGAACATTAGAATCTAGAGAGTAATCAAGTCCTCCATAATAATTCTGTGAATATGCTTTAATATAACTAATAGCTCTAATGTCCTGATCTGAGAGGAATGGAATTTTACTAGAATCGTTTTTTAGTCTTTTTAAGGATATGGGTTTTCCGCTTGACCATCCTGTTTTTTCGGAATAACTTTGTTCTACCGGTTCAATTTCTAAGCAAATATTTCGCTTCCTATCATAACCTATATACCAGGCAATTCGCTTTCTATCTGGCTGATCTTTATTAGCCGCTGTTGGCTTGATTTTAATTGAACTAAGAGCATTTAGAATAATATGCCAATGTTCTTTTTTTTCGATTATATCTGCTATAAAAAAACTATTTAGGTCTTTCTTTAATTTTAATGCGTCTTTGGATTCTGTTTTTTCTATCTTTGCAATTAAATCTAGTAATTGCATTTCTTGCCATTTATAATTAGATCTTTTAACATTAACTAGAGATTTTTTTAGGTAAGGTAAACTTTTGTCGGATAACTTTGGATTTATCCAATACAGAACAACGGCATAGATAAATATATTCCAAAAATCTATACTAGATGGCGGGAGATAACCAATATTAATTCTATTCACATCTCGCTCCATTCCAGAGACAAATTGGCATAAGCCGTAGAGAGATTGAAAAGAAAATCTAAATGGATGATTTATATCTTTCGAAATTTTCAAAGAATAGTCTTTTGCAGATTGGTAGTTTTCGGATTCTCCTTTTTTAAGAAGTGCGAAAAAATAAACAATACTCAAATAGGAATTTAACGTATAATTCTTATTATTCGCTTTTTTCTTCATATGACTAATACCGGATTCAAAGAAGGAGATCGTCTCATCGACTTTGTCTTCGATAAAGTATTTTAATCCGTCGCTAAATGGATTTGGTGTGCCGACTAGTTTCTCACGTAAGCTATAAATTTCCTCTCTTTCTAGAAATCGTCCCTGAAAAAATAAATGTTCGCAGACTAAATCGAGGATCATTCCTGTTATCCGTTTGTCCTCTGCCTTACAGAGTTGAACGATAAACTCAATCGGCTCTGGATTTGGAATTCCATTTTCCATAGACAGAAAGATTGTGTTACTATAAAACTGTTCAAAGTATTCTGAAGGGAATACAAACGTCTTCAGGAATTCCAGATCGTATGGATTATTTAGAACTGATAATACCTGGAAAAGGTAATAATTTGAATCTTTTAGTGAATAAATATATCTCTTAGATTTTTTAATTCGTTCGAATTCCCCGAAAATATTTTTATCACCTCGATAGAGTGCAATTCGAGCCAGGACAAATATATCATTATTTGTAAGTTGGTAACTTTCTTCTGCTGCATATTCAATCGTTCTAGCGGCTATTTTAAATATGCCATCACTAATTGATTCGCGTGCAATGAGTTCTATAATCTCTGGATTACATTTATATCCCTTTCCCTCTGGAAGGATAAGTAATGTTAGCCGTTTTAGTTCTTGCACATGATGTTTTAGAGTATCTAGTTTGATTGTCCCGTAGCGAAATGATTTGAACGGTGAACTATTTACCATTGCATACATTCTAGTCTGATTGATTTCAAAATATGTCAATGAAAAAAGAGTCGCAACTTGTTTTGAAAACTCGGGTAGCTTTCGATATTCTTCTAATAATATCTTTTGATTTGCAGTTATGCTCATATAGGGCTCTTTCTAGAAAAGGAAAACTATGTAGGATTATTTAGTCAATTCAAAAAGATTCATTTCTTCACTTTATAGTATTATTGTTTTTCCGATTGATCCTGAAAGACATTTTTTTGTAGACGAAAGTTTTACTCTAGAGTAATTATATCTAGTTAATTATCATGATTGTTACAAAGTATATTTTAAATCTGATTCTTTTATCTATTGCCCTATATTCCTTTACTTATAATTCTTTACTCTTTTTACTTTTCTCAGTTTTTATTTATGAGCCATTTAGAAGGAAGTTACACAATTATTTTGCAAGTGCCAAATACAAATTCAATTTCCGTAGATTCAATAAAATTGTCACAAAATACAATAAACTAGAAGTTGAATATTATAAACTTGAAGAATCTCAAAATTCGGATACATTGATTCGAGAATTTGAAAAAATTATTCGTAAATGTCAGAAGTGTATTCAAAACATTTCTAAATTAAATTCTTTTGGTTTTGAAAACCAAGCTAGAATACTTGCTACCCAACTAAATACATTAATCCAAAGTATTCAAACAAAAATTTTAACTGGTAAACTTGCTTTAGAGTTTCAAAATATTCATGATGACCAACTTATTTTAAACGAGCGAGATAAAGAAAGTTTTATTAAACAAGTTCAGTCAATTCTTGATAGACTCAATTCTTTCGAAAGTAATCTTGCGGCTAATATTGCTAGTCTGTTTACTTTTCAGGTCGAATATTTAAACTCTCAAATGTCACTTCTCTATTTGTCCTTAGAAATAAAACTCAGAAGTTATTTCTTGATTCTACTGCGAGAATTCCGTTCAAATTTCAAATCAATCAAAACAGGAGAAGATGATATTGAAACAAAGAAAAGTAAAATTGAAAAATTAAAAGAAGAAATCATTTTGCAAATAAATTTACTTCACTCCTTTCAATTGAATCCAAATTTTAAGAAACTAAAAAGTATGTCCTCTCCGTATAAATTTTTAATCCATAAAATTGAAAAAGAAATAGAAACTTATACAGCAATTAAAATTTTTAATTTTATTTTGTTTATAACTGTGAGTATCATTTTCTATTTCCTAATCAGCAAATATAGCTTAGCCAATGAAGTTAAAAATATCATAATTAAATTACCAAATTTACTATCCCAACTATTTGGGTTAAGTTTTGAAATTAGTTTACTCGTTTGTGTTGTCTTATTCATTGTAATTATATTTCCGAGCATTGAATCAATATTAGCCTCGTTATTCATAGGAATTATTTTTAGCTCTTTCCTATATGCATTCATGAATACAAATCAATTGTTTCAGAGTAAACATTATGGCAAATTGTTTGAGTATAACCATATTAAAAAAAATACCATATATGAAGAGGATAATAACAAAGAAATAATTAGAAAAGATATTTCTAGTTATGGATATGAATTCACCAAATCTGTTGTCTACCGCTCTGAGGGATATACAAGTTTTCCGCATCAGGAAAAATATATTAAGAAATATGGAATTTTATCTAAAAGGTTAGTAGCGGAAATAATAAAAGAGAATCCATTACAACTACAATCAGATTGTAACTTGGATCAAGATTTGGCAAATGGTAAATATTATGAACAAGCATATAAAATTATAGAAAAAAAACCTTTGGCTCTCCACCAAGCAGAAAAATCTTTATTAAAAAAATTAGCAAACGAACTTGTGCAAATTAGCAATGATCCAGTTCATGAATTATGTGTTTTGCATACGGGAACTTGTATGTGGGAATCTTTTTTAATTTCGACTGCCGAATACGGAGTTGCCGTAAAATATAGAGGAAGCTTGGATAAAGCGAAAACTTATCAAATTACACCAAAAGGAAATAACACACCTTTACTTTTTGATGTAGGTGATAATTGTGGCGAAACAAAAGATGCCGCTGTAATTAGAATTAGTCCAGAAGAGTATAAAATTAAGGAAGTGAGGTAATTTATGTTTGATATTGAAACAAAATTTGGAACAAGGCAACTCGATGTTATCCAAGGGGATATATCCGATTTGCCACAAAAAGTAGACTTATTAGTAATTTCAGCTTTTCAAAAAGGCTACGATCCAGTTCCTAACACAGTAATCGGATCATTAGATAAAAAAGGAATTTCAGTTGCAGAGCTAGAAAAAAATCCATTGATTGATTTAAGACCGAATTACAATGCTTGGCTTTCTCAAAAACAAGAAAGTCATCCATTCTCTTACATTCTATGTTTGGAAATGGAAAGGGTAGAACTTGATAACGAACGGCTAACGGCTATTATATCAAATATCTTTACTGTGCTTGCAGTTTTACAAGTTCAACATGATGAAATTATTAAGACATTGACTATGCCAATTCTGGGTTCTGGATTTCAAGGAAGAAACATATCTGATATGGTGAATATAATTTTAGAAACTTTCAAAGAATGAAATCGAACGCAATCGAAACGATCAGTTTTTTCAAAAATATAGACTCATTGTAATAGAAAAAATTCAAAAACTTAAGGCAATCAGTAACGGAAATAAAGAACTGACGGCTATTCAAGATTACCTGAATCAAAATAATATAGAATTCAAAAATCTTGCATTACTAATAAGAAAATTTCTTGAAAGCATAGATCCGAATTATAGTAGCAATGATAATACTTACAGAAAAAATAATAAGGAGAATATGGATCCAATAAAGAATTTTTC
>JANYCR010000154.1 GCA_025360185.1 Leptospiraceae bacterium
TCCCCACCGGAAAATAGCCAACCGGAAAAACTTCCGTTCTTTTTAATTTTCAAATTGGAAAATTCTTTTCCACATTTCCAATCTCCTTTCCAGGTTGCAAAGTATTCTTTTTGTTTAATTGCTTTTTTCTCGGGGCTTTCAGCGGCTTCACTTAAATAGCCGCTGACTACATAGCCTTTATTCCATTTGTATCTTACTTCAAACCAATTGGAAATATTTCCCTGGACGTTCACAGTCTCTTGTAATTCTGAAATAATTTCGACTACTTTCCCAAATGGAATTGTTTCAATTGCCTCTCCCTCTGTATCAGGACTTGCTCTGAGGGTAAGTCCTGTTTTTGCAATTACAAACCTGTATTGCTTTGTTTCCTCTAGGGCTTGCGTCTGCGCATACACAAAGTTTCCGCCGCACAAAAATAGAATTGCAATAAAAAAAAATTGATAAGCTGAATAGAAAATTTTCATGATTAACCTTTACAAAATCTCAGAACTCGCTTCGCTGTATATCATTTTTCGCTTAAGATATCTCTATGATTTTATGCTTTGATTTACTTCCGCGAACTAAAACAACTTTTGATTTTGGAATATTTAATTTCACGGCAACGGCTTCAATGATAGCGATATTTGCTTTTCCCTCTGTCGCAGGCTCTCGAACACGAACAATCCACTCCGAATCACTCAGGATTTCAATTCCCTGTTTTTTACTTCCAGGCTTTACTGTGATAGAAAGCTTCATTTTTATTTTTCAAAAATCGCAACTGATTCAATATGATAGGTTTGCGGAAACATATCCACTGGTTGCACTGATTTAAGTGTATACTTTTTAGAAAGAGTTCTTGCATCTTCTTCTAAAGTCTCGGGGTTACAGGAAACATAAATTATTTTTTTAAAATTCATTCCGAGAATAGCATTCACACAATTTCGCTCAAGTCCACTACGCGGTGGATCTACAACTAAAATCTCGTAAGAGCCTTCTAGCTGAGAGAGAATTCTCGAAGTATCCCCTACTAAAAATTTTACATTCCGAATTTTATTTTCTTTAACTGCGATATTTGCAAACTCAATTGAGTTAGGATTACTTTCAATTCCTAAAACTGACTTTGCCTTTTTAGAAAGCCAGAGAGAAATAGTTCCGATTCCACAATACGCATCAATGACATTAGCCTCATCTGGAATTTGCTTTAAAATTTCTTCATAAAGTCGTGGTGTCTGGTATGGATTCACCTGGATAAAAGTAGAAAGCCCAACTCGATACTTAAAGCCGCCTAGCTCTTCCTTGATGTATTTTTTTCCCCATAGAAGTCTTTCGTGATCTCCAATCGCCATTGTAGTTTTCTCTTTATTGATGCTTTGAACGATACCGGATAATATAGATTTACCGTTAAATTGCGGTTTACTAAGTGTAGCCTGAATTTTTGCAATTAATGGATCTAATTTCTTTTTTACAATTTCCTTTGGTGTCGCAGTAACAAGTCCAGCCAGGATTTCACCAGAATAATGGCTCTTTCTTAAAACCAAGTATTTTAAAAAACCTCTATCATATTTTTCATTGTAAGCAGAATATTTTTCTTCTCTCGCCCAATCTCGCACATCCCAGGCTACTGCTGATAACGCTTCATCTTGAATTTTACATTCTTTCAGATCAATAATTTTAGAATAATCTTTAGCGTGTAAGCCAAGAGTTAAAATTTCTTCGTATTTACCTTTCTTATGACCAAACGGAAGTTGCATTTTATGCCGATAGAAATATTCTTCCGGACTCGCAAGAGTTTTCTTAATGGGAAGATTTTTCCAATCTCGGAAAATATCTTTTACCTCTAATTCTTTTTCGTTTAATTGCTCAGCGTAAGGCATGTCCAAAAGATCACAGCCAGCACAAGTTCCAAAATGCATACATTCTTTCATTAGTCGCTCAAGTTATCAATCTGAATATTCAGTGATTTAATTTTTCGATATAAATGTGTTCTCTCTACACCCAGAATTTTTGAAGTCTTACTTACATTTGCCTCATTAAGTTGAAGCGTCTTAATAATGTACTGCCGTTCAAATTCTTCTTTCGCTTTTTTTAAATCTCCCTGCTCAAAAATTTCTTCTGCTTTTTTAAATCCAATCAAGGCTTCTTTTACATCTTTTCCTTTAATTGTTTCTGCAATCGTCATGATGCAAAGTCTTTCCACTACGTTTTTTAACTCTCTTATATTTCCAGGCCAGAAGTGATTGGTAAGAAGCGCAATTGCTTCGTTGTCTAATTTCTTTACAGGGAGATCGTTTGTTTTAATTGTGTGCTGAATGTAAAAATCTAATAGTAGCGGTATATCAGTCTTACGCTCACGAAGAGGCGGAATGATGATCGGAATAACATTTAGGCGATAATATAAATCTTCTCTGAATTTTCCTTCTTTAATTGCATCCTCTACTGGAATATTCGTTGCTGCAATTACTCGAACGTCAACTGTAATAGATTCACTACTTCCAAGCTTTTCAAATCTTTGTTCTTGCAAAATTCTAAGAACTTTTGCTTGAGTCGACAATGACATATCACAAATCTCGTCTAGAAAAATTGTCCCGTTATTAGCTGCTTCAAATTTCCCAATTCTTTTTTCAATAGCACCGGTGAATGCTCCCTTTTCATATCCAAATAACTCAGACTCAATTAATTCCTCAGGTATAGCGGCGCAATTGATTTCAATATAAGGATTTTCCCTTCGCTTGGAATTTAGAAAAATAGATTTTGCAACCAGTTCTTTTCCGGTTCCATTCTCACCATAAATAAAAACTCGTGCGTTAGTTGACGCAGCTTGTGAAATAGCAAATTTTACTTTCTTGATTGCCTGGGACTCTCCAATGATTTGATCAAACTCTAATTTGACTTCGGGTATTTCTGAATCAATTTGTTTAGCAAGGACTGTATTAATTGTATCAAGAACTTTTGAAATAGACAGGGGTTTTTCTAAAAAATCCACTGCTCCTTTTTTTGTAGCATTAACTGCAAGCTCAATGGTTCCATGACCAGAAATCATTACAATCGGAAGTAGCGGATAAATCTTCTTACACTCATCTAGTATTTGAAGTCCATCCTCTTTTCCTAACCAGACATCTAACAATACAAGAGAAGGTCGCTCTTTTGCTAAAACTTTTAAAAGTGATTTGCTGTTCGCAAAATCTTCCACCTGGTAGTCTTCGTCTTCCAAAATATTCCTAAGAGATTTTCGAATTTCAATCTCATCGTCCACTATAAAAATTTTCATTATTTATCCTCAAGAGGAAGCTCGATTTTAAAACTACATCCACCCAAGTTGGATTCATCCAAACTTAGATGCGCATGATGGTCGTAAACCGTCTTCTCTACAATTGCAAGTCCAATTCCAGTTCCGTGTCCACCCTTCGTGGAATAATAAGGTTGAAAAATTTTTTCTTTGAGTTCAGGAGATATTCCCGGACCGCTATCTTCTATTGTTAGCACAACAGACTTTCGTAGTAATTTTTTTTCTAATCTTGTGCTAATGCGAATTGTACCTAAAATTTCATCCTGTGTTTCAGAGGCGTCAGCATTTTCTTTTCTCTGGTTTTGAATTGCCTCTACTGCATTTTTAATTAAATTATTTACTACGCCTAAAAATAATCTTTTATCTATGAAAACTTCAGGCAAAGTTTTGGAAAGTTTCAAAATAAAATTGATATTAATACTATCCATAAAAAGTTTCACAGACTCTTCTACAATTGGGTTCAATTGCTGGTTGATTAAAATTGGATTTGGCATTCTTGCAAATTCAGAAAATTCTTTTACAAGATGCTCTAGAACACGCACCTGTCCTATGATAGTCTCCGTTCCATTTTTTACAACTTCATCAAACTTTTCACGATTAGGATTATCCAAACGTTTTCGAATTCTTTCCGCTGAAAGTTGAATTGGGGTAAGAGGATTTTTAATTTCGTGCGCCATTCTCTGTGCTACTTCTTTCCAAGCTGCAATTCTTTGTGTGTGAAGCAACTCTTCGTTCTTCGCTTTTAGGTCTCTAGTTAATTGGTTAAATGATTCAATTAAAATTCCCATCTCGCCCTCTTCATCCAAATCCAATTGCACGTCGAGTTCCCCGCGGGATACTCGCTGTGTTGCGCTCGCAAGTTGCACAATTGGTCTTGAAATCTGTCTTGCCAGAAGAAAAGAAACAATGATAGAAATCCCAAACATCATGATAAAAAATACTCCGAGAGAAAACCGAAGTGCGAAAGGAACTTTTTCTTTCCATAAATCTACCGAGTTATAAGAATTTTCAGTGTAGATAACATTAAAAGTATTTTTCTCATTTCCAATATGAACTCTTCGCCCGAGTATAACGAAATTATCCGCTTCTTTTGAATTGATTTTTAAAATGAAGTATGCTTTATCTTTTTGATAGAGAGTATAATTTTCAAAAGGTTCCTCATTTTTTTTACTAAAATTTTGACGAAGAATCAAAGAGTAAAGTGGAATGGTCTCTGCGATAACTTTATTTCCTTTTACAATTCCAACATAATATTTATCTGTTTGTAGTAAGCCAAGCTCTGAAGTTTTTGTATAGATATGATCCGGTTGCGCAAAACCTTTAGTAACCGTTCTTTGCAATAATTTCGCCTTTGCGATCACATTTTTTTTATCTTCTTCCTCAGCCTGTCGTACATCTGCAATCGCCGATTTGAGTGCTTCTGAAATATCAATTCGATAAAAGCTCTCCACAAGTCTACCGACTACATTCGAAGAAAAAAGCATAATTGGGATAGAAGGTAAGATGGAAACAAATACGAATGCTAAAGTCAGCCTGTAACGGATAACGCTTCTTAGCTTTCCAGTTTGACGAATTCTAATATTTCTATAAATATAAGATATGATTAACGCAAGAGAAAAAAGCGGAAATATTATGTAAATATAAACGAAAATTTTATCGACTAGCTCAATTGCATTTGCATCTGAAAAAATAATCGTCTCAGCTAATAAAATAGAAATAAATATACTTAAAAGAAAAATATACAAATCTCTCAGATAATATTTTCCCTCTCCTGATAATTTTATTTCTTTTAAGAATTTCATTTTCGAAAATCGTTCAGGATTAATTTTTCTAGAACCTCTAGCGCTTCATCTTCTTTTTTTCCATCTGCTGTTATAGTAAATTCTACATCCGCAGAGAGAGCAAGCATCATTAACCCCATAATACTTTTACCATTAACCTCTACCTCATCGCGTGTAACAGTTATATCGCAGGGAAATTGCGACGCTAACTTAACGAAAAGTGAAGCGGGTCTTGCATGCATTCCATGCCCGTCTTTATTAATCTTTAATGTGACTTTTTTCAATTTTGATCTGCTCAATATAATTAGTTAATTTATTGTTGAATTCTCTTGCGCCAAACGTTCCCATCTTTTTGAGCCTCTGGTTCATCGCAGCAGTCTCTACTATGATTGGAATGTTACGACCTGGCTTAATCGGAATTTTTAAAAATGGGACTTTGACCCCAAGAATTTCATCCGTTTCTTCATCAAGCCCTGTTCTGTCATAATCAACATCCTCAGACCATTCTTCAATAGTAATAATAAGTTCAATTAATTTGCTATCTCTAACGGAGCCGACACCAAATATATCTTTAATATTAATAATCCCAAGTCCTCTAATTTCCATATGGTGACTTAATATATCAGAGCAAGTTCCTATTAAATAACTTTCCGAATAACGACGAATTTCCACCATATCATCGGCAACTAGTCGATGCCCTCGCTCAATAAGCTCAAGCGCAGTCTCGCTCTTACCCACACCACTTCTTCCAGAAAGTAATATTCCAATTCCAAATACTTCAATCAACACGCCGTGCCGCATTGTTCTAGGTGCTAAACTTTTATTTAAAACATCTGAAATCAAAGTTATAAACTTATGAGTAGACATTGGAGAAACAAAAAGTGGAATATGTAAAGCTTCTGTTTTCTCAATTATTTTTTCCTGTGGATGATTACCGTGAGTAAATATTATACAACTGAGTGAATAGGAAAAAAATTTCTCTGCAATCGAATTTAATTTTTCTTCGGAGAGTGAATTTAGATAAGCCCATTCCCCTTTTCCAAAAACTTGAATTCTATCATGTGCAAAAAAATCAAAAAAGCCGGTGAGTGAAAGCCCGGGTCGATTGATTTCCGAATTTGAAATTTTTTTTGAAATTCCTTTTTCTCCTGAAATTAGTTGCAACTCTAAATCAGGATGCTCTCTTACTATGGTTTCTACACTAATACTTGCAATGGACATCTAACTAGCCTTTAAATCTCGTATTCTTTTTCTTCGATTCGATGGGAGAATTTTTAAAATTTTTCTGTATTTCGCAACCGTTCTTCTAGCAATTTCAATTCCACGTTTACCCATAATATCTACTATGTCTTGATCAGAGAGCGGATTATCCTCACTTTCCTCTTTAACAAGAGTCCGAATCATGTCATGAATTTTCTTGGAGGATTCTTTTCCTCCCTCCGCAGACTTTAAACCAGAAGAGAAAAACCATTTTAATTCTAAAATCCCCCAGGATGTCTGTACGTATTTATTCGTAGTGATTCTTGATATTGTTGATTCATGCATATTTAGTTTATCAGCAATATCTTTTAGAGTGAGCGGTTTCAGATCATTAATCCCATTTTTAAAAAAATCAATTTGGAAATCAATGATAGAATTCATAACCCGATAAAGCGTCTGACGTCTCTGGTTGATGGAACGAATGAGCCATTGTGCTGAATTCACTCTGGTAGTAATAAATTCTTTATCTGCGGGGCTACAAGATTTTACTAGAACATTTTTGTATTCCTTATTAATGGAAATTTTTGGAATCCATTCATCATTAATATGAATTGTAAATTCACCATCTGTTTCTTTAACAACTACATCTGGAATTATATAGTCAGTCTTTTTCGAAATATAAAGCGTTGCAGGATACGGCTCTAATTTTTTGATACTCTTTGCAATTTGCTCTACTTTCTCTTCTGAAATTTTCATTGCCTTAGAAATTTTTTTGTAATCTAATTTTTCTAAATCTTTAAAATGTTCTCTCAAAAGAATATTAAGATTTTCATCTTCCGGTTTTAAAATTTGCGCTTGAATGATGAGCGTCTCCTGTATATTAGCCGCTCCAATGCCGATAGGATCCAATTGGTGAATACTACGTATTACCTTCTTTAATGACTTGAGGCTAAGATTCATTTCCTTCGAAATATCTTCAAATGGCGTAGTGATAAAACCGTGATCGTCAACCATTGAAATTAGAATTTCACCTATTTCTAATTCTTCTTCTGTTATATCAAGAAGTCTTAGCTGGGACATCAAATGATCGCTCAGTTTTTCTCTTAGAGGTGAAGCTTCAATCATACTTTGATTCTTATCTCTCGCCTCGTTGTCATGTCTATAAGGACCATCAATATTATACATGTCCTGAAAATTTGCCTCTGTGCTTTTACTTAATTCTTTTTTTTCTTTATCCCTGACCTCTGTAACAGAATAAAGCTCGGGTGACTTTGGCTTTTCTGGATTAAATACTTCTTCTAGTAATGGATTGTCAATTAATTCGGCTTGAATTTTATCTGCTAATTCAAGTGTGGATAATGGAAGTAATTCAATGGACTGTCTCAAATCCGCAGTCATCACTAGCTTTTGCGTTTGCTTTTGGACTAATTGTTGACTGAGCATCAGAGTGTAAAATCCTCACCTAAGTAAATTCTTCTCGTCTCGGGGTCGTTGACGAGTTCATTTGTGACACCGGAAATTAAAATCTTTCCGCTATACATGATGTAGGCGCGATCAGTAATTTTAAGAGTTTCTCGCACATTATGATCGGTAATTAAAATACCAAGTCCCCTTTCGCGCAAACTCTTGATTACGTTCTGAATATCTTTTACTGCAATCGGATCAACTCCGGCAAATGGCTCATCTAGTAAAATAAAATCAGGCTTTGTTGCAAGGGCGCGGGCAATTTCACAACGTCGTCTTTCGCCACCTGAAAGTGTAAATCCTTTTTGATTTGCAACTCGCATGATCTGTAATTCAAGAAGTAATTCATCTCTTCTTTCCTGGATTTCTTTTCTCGATAAATTCAAAGTTTGTAAAACTGCTTCTACATTTTCAGCAACGGTTAGCTTTCGAAAAATAGAAGCTTCCTGTGCAAGATATCCGATTCCCAGTCTCGCACGTTGGTACATAGGAGCTGCGGTTACATCTTGTTCGTCAATGAATACATTTCCTGAATCAGGTCTTACAAATCCAACCGACATATAAAACGATGTGGTTTTTCCTGCTCCATTAGGTCCTAGTAGTCCTACAATTTCACCTTTGCTAATTTTAAAACTAACTCCATCTACAACTTTTCTTTTGTTGTAAACTTTAACTAGATTTTCCATTTTAAATGTTTTTTGGCTCATTTTTTATTTACATTCAGTCCATCTGTTAAAATAATTTTATCTGAATTGGGGTAAATAATGATTCGCCCGCAATAAACAGTTTTGTTTTCTTGCTTTAAACTTGGATTCCCGTCAACGAACATTTTTTCGCTTTCTTCAAAATAGGTAGCATATTCTCCCATAACGGTTGATTCACTTGATACAAGGTTGACCTCTCCGCGGGAAACGATTTCTTTTTTTTCACCAAATCTTTCAATTTCAATGGAAGTCATTGTTGAATTTACTTCTGCATTTTCCTTATCCAAAAATTCGATCGTCGCATTATCAGTTATATGCGTATAATTTTTTTCTTTGCTATGCTCTAAAATATTTCCAGATAAACGAACATGGTTTTCCTTATCGAGAAGAATTACATTATCTTTTGCTTCAATATTTCCATTTTCTTTTCCAAACGCTTTGATATAAGAACCTGTAAACTCAAAATCATCTCGAATCATTTTCGCAGTTCCGAACATTCCGATATAACGATTAGCATCGTCTCCTGTTTGGTAAATCATTTTTTCTCCAGTAAAGAGGCTAATTCGTTTTACTTTCTCTGCTGAATCTGATTCATTTGACTTATCATCATTAGCCTCTACTTCTTTTGATTCTTTTTTAAGAGTTTTTTTCTTTCTCGGATTTTCGTAGCCAAGTTTTAAAAGGATTGTATCATTTTCTAATACTGTATTTTTTGAAGAATTAGAATAGGTTACTTTTTCGCCCGTCAAGAAAGTATCTTTCCCAAAAATGAATGGATAATTTTCCATCAGTAAAGATTCTTCTTTCTCAAGAAAAATTGCCGTATCGGAATAGATAGTATACTCACCATTTTCCACTATTGCTCCACCTTCAAAAACGGTTTTATTATCAGAAAGGTACCTCTTCAAATAGGGCGATGTGATCTTAGTCACTTTTTTTTCTTTGTCTGTAAAATAAAGCGTCGGGCGACCTTCTAAGACGACTGTTTCGGCTGCTTTATCGTAAATTCCCTTACCAGCTGTCAGGACAATCCCGTTTTCCACGTCTTCGACCTTTGTTTGTCCCTTTAAAAAACCTTTATAGCCTTCTTCCCCGATAATCTCTAACGTAGTCGCCGAGAGTTTTACTTTTTTATGAAGTATCCAAGCTCCACCGGAGAGGGAATATACAGTGAGATCAAGACCCTCTACTTTTTTCGTTTCCTGTGATAAAGAATTCCCGCCCCACGATGCAGGAATCTTCGCAGATTTTTTAGACGACAAATCTTTTGGATTCGAAAAATCAATTCCTTTTTCTGGAAGCGTAATCGGTGAAATAAGTAGAGGCGGTCTAGATAGACTGAAAATAGAGGATTGAAATATAGAAATAAGTAGCACCAAGGTATTCCATACACCCCGGTTTGATTTTATATTTGGCTTCACATTCATCACAGTTAAAACTAGATTGAAAGGTATGAAAAAACTTTC
>JANYCR010000184.1 GCA_025360185.1 Leptospiraceae bacterium
TTGCACTTTGGTTCGTGCATTACTACCAGGAAAAAAAATTAGCAGAGAAATATATTGTCTTCGATCCTGCCGGCGGTTCAGGAAACTTAGTCACTTCTTGGAGAAAAAATCACTTAAAGCATAAAATCGTTTCCGAATTACAGCCTGATTTATTAAAAACAATTGAAAGGCGGATGAAACAAGACGAAATGCATATAGAGAGTGGATTTACCATTATCCCCAAGACTTCTGAAAACAGAGGTTTGAATTTTATAGATAAATCAGCTTTAGAATACTTAGCTGAAATAGAAAAAGTATTACAAGAAAAAAATCTCAAACTAGACAAACCAATTGCCTATTTACTAAATCCTCCTTACAAAAATACAGATGAGAATGAAGAAAAAAGAATTGGAAAAGAGGCAGAGTATTTGACGCATCCAACAATTATTGACTTCACAGGAGAAGATGCGGCTAAGGAACGTTACCTTGCATTCCTTGCTCAAATTATTCATTTATCAGAAACGCAAATTGCGAAGAATCCGGATTTAAAACCGATGATCTTAATTTTTACTCCTACATCTTGGCTAATTCCTAGACCTGCATATAAAGAATTTAGAGAAAAGTTTGATAAGTATTTCAAATACGAAAATGGTTTTGTTGTAACGAGTTATGAATTTTTCAAACTAAGTGGTAGGTTTCCGATTTCCTTTACTATATGGAATTATAACTATACCACGAAGGGAAATAAGAATATTATAAAACTAAATGACTACACTAGTTTAAAGTCCGAGGACTTGAACATAAACTGGAATATCCCCTTCGATGAATTAGATAAAAAAGTTTTAAGAACATTGAAGGGTTCAAAGAAAGTTTTGTTTGATAACTCAAGAGGAGATATTAGAGATACTCTACCAGAAATTTTAAATTCACGAACCACGCAAAATGAAAGGCAACAAATGTATGATTTCAAGCGAAGCCCAACTAAGACTGAACTTGAATCTAAATCTATTTTTGGCGGCTTACCATTAAAAGATAATAGACGTGGAAATATCAAAACGTATGGCTCACATGATGGTCAATTTATTGGAATGATGGTACACCCACAAGAGTAAACCAAGATAAATATAATAGAATGTCTAACTTGTCAGATCGAGTTTGGTTTCGGTTAGACAATGATTTAAAAAGTTGTAATAAAACAAGACTCACAAATGTACCGACTGATAAATATAGCTATAGTGCGTATGATCTAAAAAGTGCTCAATCACTATTTACTTGGTTTGCGCTTACAAAAGCGGTAAATGGACGTTATCCGATTTGGGCAAATCAATTTGATATATGGGCACCGCAAATTCCAAAGAATCATGAAAAATACTTTTATTCTCTTTGTTTTGCTTTTGCGCTTTCGGAGAATAGATGTATTGTTACTAAATTCGAGAAAGATAATCCTGTAAAAGGAGCACCAGAAGTATATATTGATAATCCTCTCTGTCCAACAAATCCAGAATCATTTTGGCTGGCTACTCTAGCAAATTCCATTGATACAAATTGTAAAAATGCGAATGATTTAATTTCTTTGATTGAAAATTTATACAAAACTTGGAATTTAGAATACTGCAAAGGTTCTAAAATAGAAAATGTTGGACTTGATAAAGAAGCTTATTTTAAATACTTCGATTATCCTGATTTTGTAACTCCGTATTCAGGACTTATTCAAATAAAAAAATATGCAGAAATTCATAATGCAGAAAAAATACTAACTCTGTTTGAAAAAATTATGGAACAAACAAAAAAAGTAAAAGAAGAAATTTATCAATTGCTTGTAAATGAATTTAAGTATTTTGATTAAAGTATCGTATTATCTTCGTTTTATCTCATAGATAATAATTGGACGAGATTTACTTATTTCATCTACCGTCTGACGTTTTTTTCTATCCGACTTAAACCCCTTGATTACATCTAATCCCTTCGAGTGGTATTCTGGATTTAAATTCGGATTTTTTGGGCGATTGTTATTTGAATTCTTTTCTACGAATTGATTTAATTCTTCTTGTTTCACTTTACCTGTTGCGGTGATTGTTTCTTTTCCTGTTTCCAAATCAGTTTTTGGTTTTGTATCTAAAGAAAAATCATAAAGAAAATTTTCGTAATCCTCTTCGATTATTTTAGATTCTAGCTCCGGCTCAATTTTTTTAGTGGTTAATTCCTCATAATCTTTAACGCCTTGATTCACAATTGTCTTCTTTGCCTGTGTAACCAAATCTTCTCGCCTGCAACCACAGGGCGCAAATTTTACTTCATAGGACGTGTCACGTAAAGAAGTATTTTCTCTTGTTTCTTCGGATAAGCAGTTAAATAGAATTAGAATTGTGATGAAGTAAATGAATTTCATAGGGCGAAATATAATCTATTTCTATAAAAAGTCAAGACGAAATATGCTTTACAATGTTACTCTTTTTGTCAAATTATTGCAAGAACCGAGGAAATATGAAAATTATACTATTCTGCCTAATTGCCCTCTGCGCAAACCTATACTTATTCGCTGAGTCCTTACTCATTGATGCAAATGAATTAAAGAAAGAAAAACTCTTTTCTTCTCTAGAGGAAGCCATGCGAAGTCCAGAAAAAGTTTTTCGACTCAACCTAAGCAATACTAGGTTAAATGAAGTTCCAAAAGAAATTGAGAAGTTTATACACTTACAGGAACTGAGTCTATCTTCTAATAAAATTGAATTTATACCGGATGAAATTTGTAAACTAAGGAAAATTCAAAAAATAAATCTCAGCTATAACAGAATAAGACTATTACCCGCTTGTATTTCGCAGCTTGGACATTTACAGGAATTAAATCTTATGGCTAACGAGATGATGGCGCTGGCACCTGAAATTGCGAATCTTAAGAAATTAGAAAGCCTATTTCTATTTGAAAATACAATGGTAGAAATTCCAAAAGAAATCGGTCAACTCACAAACTTACAAAACTTAGATATAAGAAAGAATCGACTAAAAGAATTGCCGGAACAAATCGGGGAATTAAAAAATCTACAAACTCTTAACCTCGCGTCTAATCAAATTACAAAGCTTCCAAATGGTTTCGGAGGATTATCCGCTCTAAGGTATCTAGATATGACTTCTAATAAATTAACAATTCTTCCTGAATCTTTTGGAAATCTGAGTAACCTGGAAGATTTGAACTTGAGTTCTAATAATATAGGATTACTTCCAATAACATTTGGAAATTTATCCGAGTTAAAAAAAATGAACTTAGATAAGAATTCCCTTATCGCTATTCCGCGCGAAGTCTCTAGCCTAAAAAATCTACAGAGAGTTTACTTGAATCAAAATAGCCTGGATAGTTTTCCGGAAGGATTTACTTCATTAAATGAGATCCAATCCATTGAACTCAGCCACAACCGTATTTCCACTGTAACAGACTCCATTGGCTTAATGCAGCGATTACAGATACTCAATCTTAGCTCCAATAAAATTACTTCTCTTCCTGAATCTATTGGAGACTTAAAGAAGCTAACAACATTTTACCTTAAACGAAATCCATTCTCTAAACCAGAACAGGAAAAAGTAAAAAAGCTTATGCCTAATTGTAAGATTTATTGGGATTAGCTATACTGCCATCTACTCTTTGTAAGAAAGACCTGGGAAATAATAGGGCATTTCCCGGAACGGATAACGTCATTTACCTGCATTGATTTTTGCAATGTTACTATAAAATTTAAACTTTAATTTTGAGTAGGATATTTTATTCTTCATTTTCACCGAACTTTACGGCTCCGAGTAAATGACTTGACATGGTATAAAACAAGTCTA
>JANYCR010000188.1 GCA_025360185.1 Leptospiraceae bacterium
TGCATCACCTCTGCCCGACGCAAGTCTTTGATTCCACTCTTTGCCTCGTTTATAAAATCAAATAGTGTGGATAAATAAATACGAGATATAAATTCAATCCTAGAATTTGCATTTTCCAGTTTACTCGGATCATCTCTAAAAAATGCCTCTACTACTGACCAGAATTCGTTTAGCGTTTTGCTTATCGAAAATGATAATTTGGAAGGTAAATCAATATTATCTACATCTAAATTTTTATCAACTTGATTGATAACAGTTTCTTCCACGAAATTGAGAATCATCTCACCGAGTAACCGCGAGAAATCCCAAAATAGAGGAGTATAATTTTCTTTTTTCTTAGGAATCACTTCTCCGAAGTCAATGAGCTTACAACTTAAAAATCCTCTTTCATTTTCCCAAACTAAAACATTTTCTGGATTTAAGTCCCCATGAATATAACTTACCTGGTGATAAGTCGCGTTGTGATTAAAATAATTTACAATAGTTTCCGGGTCTGGTAAAGAAGAATCTAATTCTCGTAGAGCGGATAATGCCTCTTTTACTTTAGGTGAATTAATTTTTTCTCCATAATATTCAATTAAGTTAACTTCCTTTCTTTGGAGATTTCCATATAAACCTTTTTTTAAACTTAAGAAAACTTCCTTCTGGAGTAATAAGGATAATTCTCTCGCAAATTTCTCTGCGTCTTCTTCTTCTTCGGTTGCGAGAGCAGTAATTCGATTTGTAAAATAGCGAGCAACTCCTTTTAAGTCTGATGCAGCAACGGTTCCTACATCTTGGTAAAGCAATATCCCATGCTGAATCTGTTCACCTACTTTTTCATACCGGGTATCATTAAAAGAAAATTCATCTTCAGGGTAATATTCCACCTGGCTAAAAATATCAAGCAAGGTCTCACGTGTTTTTACGTAACCCTCATTTTCAGATTCGCATTCTTCTTTAGGAGCAATTTTTAGAACGCGTATATAAGCAGAGCCTGCGATTCCATACCTTGCTACAAAAACCGCTGCACCGGTTTTTCCACCCGATAGCGAATTTTCAATTTGGATAAAATCAATCTTTGCCTGTCCGAGTGAGCCTCTCGAGAGTGCGTTAGTCAACCCAGCTTCTACAAGCATTCTCAATTCATCCGGTATTTTTTCGATGTTAGTGATCATGTCATTCTGGCTCCTAACGCAAAGAATTAAAATCGATAGTCATAGAAATGAAAATATAATTCCTTTTTCAGTCAATCTATTTTTGGTGGACGGTATGTTTCACTTGATTAGGTGGTAATATTTACATTTCTTAGAAAAATATACCAAAAAAGGTTTACATAAATATAGGTTTCAAAAATAACAAGTTATGAATTGGTAAAAATTAGTAATTTTAATCATAAGAATTTAACTGTTATGAATCAAATACGAATACAAAATGTCGCGATAATAATTATTAAAGAAAGGGATAAGATACTCTTGCAAGAAAATATAAAATGGAAAGACTTATCTTTTATCGGTGGCAAATACGAAGTAACTGATAATGACATTATAACAACTGCTTATAGAGAGGCTAGCGAAGAATTATACTTATCCCCTAAATTAAATTTTACACTTTCAACACTACAACCAGAAAAAATTCAACTTGAAAAAATAAGTGAACGGACAAACGAAATTACCCACTATCTTTTCTTTCCTTTTTTTATGAAACTAAGTTTTAATCAGAAGGAAAAAATTTCTAGTAAAGAAAATTACTGGGTTTCACTGGCTGATATTGAAAATAATAACTATCCTGCAAAAAAAATAAGCAAAATAGTCATTGAAATTATTCCAAAGTTATCTCTTCAAAATCGTGATTCATTTCTGGAGCATGACCAACAATGAAAAAGGAAATTGATATTACCCGCTCTACAATTAACCGCGCATTGGTCAGAATCAATTTGCTCATAAAGTCCTATGATGATATAGTAGATGACTCCGTTTACCTTCTAATAAAATCAAATAAACTATGGTCTGATACAAATTTCATAAGTGTTCGCTATTATTCTCTCGATGGTCTAAATATTTCAGCTATTCATAATGGGGACGAATGGGAAATAAATGATTTAGAAAAGGAATCTTTTTCTAATTTATTAAAAAATAAGCAGACTGAATTTGATGAAGAAAAAATAGAATCTATAATAAAAGAACAGTTAGAAGATATATTTGGAATAAAAAATTTTAATGGGGAATTACTTCCTGACTTTTTTGATAGCATTGAATTTTCAAAGACTGTAAATATCCTCACGTTCTATCGACATTATTTTTTTGAGATTAATACGATGCCGGAAATTGCAAGAATTATGGCTTTGAGCGTAATCGAGTTAATCCCCTTGAAATTATTTAAAGAAATTAATTTCAATCATGGCAAATTACATGAAAACTATAAACCAAGCTTAGCCCTTGATAAATTTATAAAAAAACGTTTCTGGGAGAAAGAAAAGAGTCTTCCCATTAAACAAGCGAATAAAAATTCAACGAAAAGAAATATTGTTTTTTTTAGCGATTTAAAAGATTTTGGTTTAATGGTAAAATCAATTTCAAAAGACAAAATTGATACCACGCAAGAATTTATAAAAAAATATCAATTTAAAACATCCATTGCAATCAAATCGCAAGGCGGCTACGTCGTACAAACCGCAGGCGATGCATTTATGGCAATTTTTTCACTTGAGGAGAACGATGGTGAAATAAATGTCCTAATTAAAACTATTTTAACATGTCTACAGATTTTATCCATCGAAGATATAATTGTAAATAATACAAACTTAAAGTTTATAACTCGAATTGGAGTTAACGTTGCATCAATCGAAGAGGGATACATTGGTTCGCCTGATCTAAGAGAATATACTGTATTTGGAAAAGATGTCAACATAGCATCGCGATTAGAAAAGAAAGTCGATGAATTGGCAGAATCCATCGATGGATTTTCCGGTGGAGTCTTAGTAAATTTGACAAATCTAAATTTTGTCTTAGATGCAACCGACGAAAAAATTCTATCCCAAATATCATCTATAATAAATCAACTTTCATCGATACAAAATCTTCCCTGGTTTGCAAATAAAATGAATTCTATGAACAAAAGTTTTCACGGCGATTTTCTTTCCTATAAGATATACGAAATTATAAAAACAAATTTAAAGGTGTCTTTACAGAACCTAAATCAATCAAATAGAACTTACTCTTATATTATTCATAATGATTTAATTCATACGGAAGTAAAAGAAGGATATACTAGTTCAATTTTTATTTATAAAAAAATTAGGGAGCATAACGATGTCTGACACTGATACAATTTCCAATAAAATGCTTGATATTTATCAAAAAAAAGTGAAAGAATTTTTCAATGATAATGTATCCCCTGGAGTAATTGATGAAAATGAGAGGCTAATACTTGATCACCTCAGCGAATCTTTAGAGATTAGCCGGGAAGATGCCATACGAATAGAAGCGGCTGAATCGAAAAAAGTAAAACAAAGACATTGTGATATTTTTAATTTTGAATTAATCGAAGGGATTAAAATCAATAACAAAACCTATGTCGCAAATTTAAAAAAAGATTTAGAAAGATACGGGGCAGTCTCAAAAATTGATTCGATCCAAATTGAACAAATATTCAATGAAGGAAAAACAGGAGCTTTAGTATTTGAAATTAAAGCGGAAAATGAAAACGAATCTTTTCATAAAATATTAAAATATGACCTATTCCCCAGAATATATAAAGAATACATAATTTTAAAACTCTCCGAAAGAATTCAAGGCTCGCTAGTCACTTCAAAATGTGAATTCAGTTCAGGCGAATCAGGTAATAACTACGGAATATTAGTTTTACAGCCAGCACAATTCCAACTCGGCACAATTCATGAAATGTCATTAAAGGAAGCTATATCGAGAAAATATATTTTAGATTTTTCTGAAAATATACGAAAGCGACAAATGTTAAAAGATCCACTTGGCGACGTTATCAATTGGCTATTTAATTCCTTATACCAGGTAGATACAAAAGATGGAGATTTATTAGGCAATCATTTTGAAATTTTTTTGCCTCCTCGTGCTAAGTATGAATCTGAAATTTGCACAAGTGAGGATGATTTAAAAACCAAAGGGTCTACGACCGATATATTCATACTAGAAAAAAAATATGTTTTAAATCATCATGCGGAATCACAATCAGGTGATGATGTTAAAGTATCATTCAAATGCTTAGCACCCGTTTATAAAAATAGTGAGGGTAAATCAAAATTATCCCGAGTCGATGGCATTGCAAAAGTGGATGTAAAGAAATTACTTTATACTCCCTATTTAGGGCTTGCCTTAAACAGAAAAAAAATAACTGAATTTCCAAGAAACTCCTATTTCGCAATATTAAAAAAGAAGGTCTCTTTTCTTGATCCGCATATTGATGATTTCAAATTGTCAAATATTTTTGAAGAGAGAAAAAAACTACACTTCTTAGATAGTGGCTATAAAATTGAGACAATACTAGAAACTACGAATACAAAAATATATTTTAGTAAAGGCTTGCATGGAGATTTGAATCCATCCAATATTTTATTATGTCAGCCAGGAAATAGACTCGATCGATTAAACCCTTTCTTAATTGACTTCTACGAATCTGGTCTTTCGGGAAATATGTTCAGTGATATTGCTAGGCTAGAATGTGAAATTACTTTAACACTCTTACATGAAGCAATTCGCGAAAAGTTTCCTATTACGGAAAATCATGATAGCTTATCTGAGGAAGTTATTCAATTTATTTTAAATTTAGAAGAAAGACTGTTTTTTCAAAATCGAAAATCCGAATCCGTCATAGGCGAGTTTATTTTATTCGACTTGAGAGAGATTACAGGAAAAACTTTAACAAACTTGAATAATCCCAATATCAATGTTACGAAAGATTGGTATAAAAATTATATTGTAGCTAATGCAATATTTGCGCTGGGATTTTCTAAATTTAAAAATGAACCTGAATTGAAAAGGCTAATTTCAATTATCTGGTCAATGAGACTATTCTACAGGTTTGAGCATTTTTCAAAATTCGAATTAGATTTTATACCTGAGCGATTATCCGGTAATAATACAGAAAGAATGAATGCAATAAAAACTCCTATCGAGGAGCTAAAGGAAATTTGCCAGGATAGGAATAACAAAATTAGAGATGAAATTGGAATTGAAGGTGTTGACCAAAAATTATACGTTAATTTTTTTCCTGAAACTTTATTAGAATTAAGTGAATTCATTAAATTTAAGAAAGAAAATATTTTTATTTTAACAGGTGAGAGTGGAACGGGAAAGTCGACTTTTTTAGATTTATTTACATCGCATAATAGCGATTTATTCCCAATTTTATATATTTCAGGAAATGCAAATATAGAAAATGAAAATAGTTTTGAAGAACAGATTCAAAATAGACTTGGTAAAGAATACCAGATTGATGATTGGATAGATAAAATAGAAGATATGCTAGATGATGCAGACAAGAACCTTGTATTTTGCGTAATCATCGAGAATATATATTTAAACTCAAACCAAGATTTATCCGTTAAAAGTCTTCTTAAACTGCTTAGCTCAGTAGCAGGAAAGAGAATTAAAATTATCTTATCTGCAACGCAGGAGTTTTTTAATGAACATCTTGATCAAGAAAGTCTTATTTCGGCAAATGCAAATAAAGTTCAAATTACTAGTAAAGGTTTAGTAGATCAAGTATACTATATAAAGCTTGAAAAGCCAGATGAAGTATTAGGCGAGGAACTCTTAAAAAAGTATTTATCCTTTTATCGAATTAATGGAGAGCCAATAAATAAAGCTCGTTCGATTTATTTGAATCCTGGAATTTTGAAAATGTTTTGCGAGATAAAACAAAATCAAAATATAGGTAAGCCGGAGCATATTTTTTTAACTGACTTAATCGTAAGTTTTGTAAAGGATAAACATAATAAGCTGCAAAAGCATTCGAACCTGAGTAATGAAAAAATTGAATTATTTATGAATCAGACTGCGGATTTTGTAGATCGAAATAATATTCATTTTATCCCGAATGCTAATATTGAAAAAATTTATGAAAGAACAATTTCATCTGAAAATTATCCCTTTAAAAATTTCAAGAATTTAGCGTCTCAAATTGGATACATTTCAATATTAAAAAATTCTATTAAATTTAGATTTCCAGAAATTGCTGCCTATTTAAAAGCAAAAACTGTAGTTGATGGATGGACAAGTAAATCATTTCCAATGGAAGAAATACTCGCATGGTTTAAAGACCGTATCAAAGAAATGCGAAAAAAACCTATCAATGAGATTATACTTTATTATGCTCTGACCCTCATCTACTCAAGAAGGGATCAGCAGAGTATTGAAATTTTTAATAACTCATTAAAATTTCTAATTGATCCTGATGTTTTCAAAACGTCAGCTTACGGCTTATTCAGAGTATTCTCTCGTTCCGTATCGACACTCCCGGGTGTGAATGCAGAAACGTTAGACACCATAATGCAATTAGAAAATCAAGCAAAGGATTTCATGAGAAACACCAAAGACAGAGTCTTTAGCAGAGAATATCAGGATTGCTTCAGACGTTTGGATGAAATTTTAGAAATCAGCAAAGAGGCAAGGTTCTGGACTGTAAATTTTGAAAAAGCATTAAAATTAAATAACCCGATTAAAATTGTGAAGCTATTCAAGCATGATGAGTTTCGATGGGAGGAATTTAGTAGTTTTCTAAAAAAAGATTTTCAAAAGAGTTCTAACTTTATTCACAATTATTTAGAGCCTGTCTTAAAAGTTATTATAGATAATCCAACTGCCATTCACGGACATGAATTATCTACCATCCGACTATCGAACTTACTTCTAAACATAAATAAAAATTCAAAATTTAAATTTGGTAAATTTGAAGAACCTGTTTACGAGATTCTTTTTAATATAGCAGAAATTCACAAGGATTCGCATAATACTACTTATGCGATTAAAGCCATAGAAGAAATAATTAGGCGAAAAGTTTATGATAAAGATCTTTTTCAAAGGGTAGCACGAAAAGTTCGGGAATTTTCTAAGCAATACGAAAAGGACGGATTGTGGTTGCAATTTCTATTAAACTATAACGACTTTGATAATAGTATTGATATTAGTTTTGGCTATGACCAATTAGATGTGAGCCTGGGAAAGATTAGTTACGAAAACTTAGATCATGGGATTAGGCAAGAATTGGATACTTACCTTTACAATGCCCCCAAGGAATATGCAAGACCACTCGTAAAAAAATTAAATTTAAAATCACCGCTCGATATAGCTAAATTTAAACGAATCACTGTTGTGAAAGAAGAACAAACAGATACGACAACGGTAATTAATTTTATTATTAAACAAGGCGATACAATCTATTTAAAATATAATTCAAAATGGAATGATTTTAATTGGATAAGCGAGCAAACTCCTCATATGCTCGAAAAAAAATATCGAGATATAGAAGCTTCAATAGCTGCACAATCTATTATAAAAAAATTAAAAATAGCTCCTAGTAATTTTCAATTATCTAGATTTAGTCAAATACCATCCGTGGAAAAATATTCTAAGAATAAGAAAAAACTAATTAAGTACAATTACATTTTTTATTTTTTAAAAATTTTAGATCCAATCTACTGGAATACAATTAAAAGACAATTGCAAGCTTTTTCCATTGAACGAATTTTAGAAGAAGTAAATGTAGATATTAGTAGCGCTGTAAAAACTTTAATTGCGCATATTGATAATTCACCCGAGTTAAGAAAAGCATTTGATAATAAACCAAATGTTATAGATGATGAAGTTCAATTGAAATAATCTCCCTATTCTGCATACTCAAAACACCTACGTCATCTGTCTAATTTAATTTCTGGTTGAATAATTCTGTAAACGCTTTTATAAACTCTTCTTCCTTATGTCGACTAACGTCAATGCCGAGAGATAAAAGCGAAACCATATTAGCCGCATCCTGACCGCAGGGGTTAATCATATGAAAGACGCTCAGGTCATTACGTAGATTGAGTGCAATTCCGTAACTAGTGAAGTGCGACTTGAAATAAACCCCCATCGAGACTAATTTTTTATTTGGATTAGAAGCGAGGTATAGTCCTGGTCTGTCTTTATCTGTAACTACAAAGATATCCCAGACTTTTTGAATCGATTCTATTAGTGAGTCCGTAAGAATCTTTAAATAATGCCCTATTGTTATTTCTCTTTTCTTAATATCTATGTGGGGGTAGATGACTAGTTGCCCGATTTCGTGAGCCGTAAGGTCCCCGCCCCGCTCTACTTTATAGAACTTGATACCCTTCTCGAGTAAATATTCTTCACTTACCAATAGATTTTCAATATTGTAGTTGCTACCAGCCGTTATTGTAGATGTATGCTCTAGAAAGATTACAATTTCCCTTCTTTTTTTACGTAAGGAAAACTGTAATTTTACGTATCTATTATAGGGAACGGAGTACATTTTTTTAGTAAATTTCATTTTCAGTAAAAACAATATGGAAAAACTTCTAAGCTCGGTTTATTACATCATTCAAAATTATCCAGCAAAATTGGATAGGAAAAATTTGTCCAAGCTCCTATACTATTCTGATGGAGTTTTTTTTCAGCGTCATTCTGAAATGATCACAAAAGAAAAATACATTCGTTTAGAAAACGGTCCAGAGTTAATTAATTTGAATCTCGCCATTGTCCATTTGATTGGCAATGGAATTTTGACCGTTGAGCCGGATATAACCGCTATTTCAGATAGGATTGATAAATTTTATCTGCGAACCATTTCTAGTATAAATTCAAACTTAGAAAAAGAAGAGATTCGGATTTTAAATAAAGTTTTAAAAGCTTTCAAAGAAGGCGTTAAGAATGAAGATAAACAATACCCGAATCTTTACGAAAACTACGTAATAACTCCTATTTATGGCGAAATCATCTTTTCTGAGAAAACAATTAATACAAAAATTCACATTTTTAAGAAAAAAAGCCTTTTAACCTTGTCTGGAAAAATATTTAGAGTATTATTCGAATCATAATGCTAATTACTATACTGAAAAGCAAAATTCATCGTGCCACGATAACGGATGCCAATCTGAATTATATTGGCAGCCTGACTGTCGATTTGGATCTTATGGATGCTGCTGGAATGATTGAATACCAACAAGTGGCTGTAGTCAATATTAACAATGGAGCAAGGCTCGAGACCTATTTAATCAATGGGAGGCGAGGTTCCGGGGAGATATGTCTAAATGGTGCGGCAGCAAGACTTGGAGAGCCAGGCGATAAAATCATCATCATGACCTACGCCTTAGCTGAAGAAAAAGAAATCCCGGCAAATTACGATCCCAAAGTAGTTCATGTCGATAGCAAGAACCAAATCATAAAGCCTTAAAAACTTTATCTTTTTGGTTTCAATATTTGCCTTTACATCTAATTATATTGTTAAAAAAATACGATAATAATTAATATTACACCAACGGATGACTCAAATCTATGAATAAACTATTTAAGTACCTTTTTTTATCTTTAACCATTTCATTGACTCTTACTTTAATTGCTCAGGACACAGCTAAAAATACTGCACCTCCAGCAAAAGATGGAGCAAAAGCGGATGCAAAAAAAGATGACGCCCTAGCTCTACAAAAGGATTACACTCCGATTCCTCAATTGGATCCTTCTTTTACTGTGAGTGGAACTTCTTATCTACGCAGAGCAGCACACAATGGAAAGGGAGATGTTCTAGATGTGCAAATCAATATTGCGAATAATGAAGCCTCTCTGAGAGATTATTCCATTTACGTTTTTGCTTACCACGAAACAAAAATTCCTGTTGTGAATCCACTTGCTCCTCCTCCCGTCTGGAGAGATAACGATCCAAATAAAAATAATACGACTATAGATTATTCTGTTCTTTGTCCTGAAAAAATCACTCCCGAAGATGTTTGGGGAAAAGATGGACTGAAGGCTAAACAAGAAAAATCAGAAAAAGAAAAATTAAAAGGATTCACCTATGTTGTAGGTGAGCCAAGCCTCAATGAATATATGCTCTATCTTACAAAAAAACCAGAGAAAGCTTTGAAGTATAAACTCTACTATGAAGACGTCCCAAAAGACAAACTAACTGAATCCAATTATAAAAGTGATGAAGCTGAATTAAAACGCGATATGAATAATAAAGCTGTAGATTCTCACACTTATACCGTTTTCAATTCAAAGTATAAGACTACTATCACAACTCATCACTACTCACAACACAGAGCAAATTTCTTTTTCTTTAACAGAGTTGCAGTTTTAATCTTTGATTCTAAAAATGCCCTTGTCTATAGAAGCATTGAAGACATAGGCAAAAAAAGAGAACACAGATAATCTAAGTTTTTAAGGCTAATAACTATCTTCCTCGCCCCGGTATTGCTACAAGCGGTATCGGGGTTTTTATTTTATACACTCCCTTTGAGATGACTATAACTTTCCTTTACGTTGCTTATTTCGCAACAAACTCATCATAGTACTGAAAAAAAAATTGCTTGAAAACTTTTAGAGAGAGCAATAATACATTGATAAGATGAGCTATGTAATTCTTGAAAATCTTCATAGAGGAACTTCTTTTGAAGTTTTTCGTGGATTACGAATTTCTGATAATCGTCCCATCATAATCAAAAGAATATTTTCGGAAGCACAAAACTATGAAGATTTATACAAGTTAAAAAATGAATTTTCAATTTTAAGTAAACAAAATCTCCTAGGTGCTGTTAACGCATTAGAACTACTAGATGAAAGAACTCTATTTTTAGAAGACACGGGAGGAATCTCATTAAAAGAATATTGTAGTCAAAATAAAATTAGCCTCTTAATTTTTTTTCCAATTGCAATTCAAATTTCCAACTGTCTAAATGAAATTCATAAGAATAATATTATTCACAAAGATATTAAACCTTCTAATATCATTATCAATCCGGAAACAAAAGAAATTAAACTTACTGATTTTGGAATCTCGACAATTCTAACACAGGAATATATCTCATTAAACAATCGACTAGAAGGAACAATAGAATATATTTCTCCTGAACAAACAGGAAGAACTGGACTGGCGTTAGACTATAGAACAGATCTCTATTCTTTAGGTGTAACTTTTTATGAATTATTAGCCGGCAGGTTGCCCTTCGAGTCAAATGATTTGAATCAAATCATACATTTTCATTTGGCGCAGACTCCTAATTCAGTTTTAAAATATAATAATAAAATTCCAACTTCCCTATCTTTAATTGTATCTAAACTTTTAGCAAAATCACCAGAGCAAAGATACCAGGGTGCAGAGGGCTTGCGCCTGGATTTAGAGGAATTATTTTCTTATGTAGAAAAATCAGGAGATAGATTTTCTTATATTGATGAGCTAACTTCCACCAATCATTTTTATCCAGGCAAAAATGATTTTTCAGAAAAATTTTCCATTCCACAAAAATTATACGGACGAGAAAAAGAAGTCGAAATTTTAAAAGAAACATTCGAAAGAAATTCAGTAGCGCATAACGTTCCTACCTCTGATGTAGAAGAATTACAAAATCGAATTTCCTTACAGCTAGTTTGCGGTTACTCCGGAATAGGCAAAACTTCCTTAATTAAAGAATTAAACCAATCTATCCTGGAAAAAAATGGATTTTTTATATCGGGTAAATTCGAACAGTTCCAGAGAAATGTTCCCTTCTTTGCCATTGCACAAGCGTTTAAAGAACTCATCAACCAAATACTTGTAAAAGAAGAAATTCAATTAGAAAGATGGAAAGACGAATTACAGTATGCGCTCGGCTCGGTCGGGCAGGTTATAATTGACGTTATACCAGAAGTCGAAATATTAATCGGAAAGCAAGCTGAGGTTTCTGAAATACCACCCGATCAAGCAGTAAACCGATTTTATTATGTATTCGGTCAATTCCTGAAAGTATTTACAAAGAAGGAACATCCCTTAGTATTATTTTTAGATGATCTTCAATGGGCAGACCAAGCTTCTCTAGTATTACTAAAAAATCTATTAACTAGCACAGAAATGGATCACTTTTTTGTAATTGGTTCCTATCGAGACAACGAAGTAGACTCTTCTCACCTATTGAATTTTTTCATTCATGAACTAGAAAAAAATGGAAATAATATTCCCTTGATTCGATTGGGAAATTTAGATAAAGAGTCCATTGCCTCTATTGTAAATGACACATTGCATTGTCAAAAAGAAGAATCAAATGAGCTATCGGATTTGATTTTGGAAAAGACGAATGGAAATCCATTTTTTACAAAACAATTTCTATATTCACTATATGAGGAAAAACTAATATACCTTTCTGACAGACGTTGGAAGTGGGAAATTGATGTTATCCGCAAGAAAGGGGTTTCTGATAATGTAGTCGATTTAATGGTAAGAAAAATTGAAAAATTCTCTTCTGATTCTATCCGTGCTATTAGCTATGCAGCCTGCATTGGAAATCGTTTTGATCTAAAAATACTTTCTGTAATCTTAAAAAAATCAGAAACAGATTGCTTAAAAGATTTAGAGCCTGTTTTGAAAATAGGATTACTTTTAAATTTCGGAGATGACTATAAAAAGGTTGCATCAAACCAAAATAAGTTAAATTATAAATTTAAATTTTTACATGATAGAGTCCAACAGGCTTCCTACGAATTAGTTCCACTTGAAAATCGAAAAATCATCCACTTTGAAATCGGAAAAACAATTTTACAAAACTTAAAAAATAACACTACTCATGAATCTCTTTTTGATATAGTAGACCAACTGAATTACGGTTTGCATTTGATTGAGACAGAAGAGGAAAGAAACCAAATCAGTTTGTTGTTTTTTAAAGCAGGAAAGCAGGCAAAACTTTCTATTGCCTATAATTCATCTTTAGACTATCTAAGAAAAGCCTACAGCTTGTTATCCGACAATGTTTGGGAAGCTAATTATTCTTTTATCTACGAATGCATTTGTGAATTGGGTGAAATAGAATACCTATGTGGAAATTTTGAGAATGCGGATAGATATTTTTCACTTGGTTTAGAAAAATCTAAAACTAGATTAAACAAAATAAAAATTCATAACTTAAGAATAGTTTTGTATACCGGACAGGGAGAATTTCATAAAGCTGTTAAAGAAGGTATAGAAGGTTTGGCTCAGTATGAAATCCTCCTTCCAGAAAAACTAAATGATCTACAAGTATTTAAGGAATATAGAAAATTAAAGACCCTCCTCGGCGAAGACCCAATCAAAAAAATAAATCAACTCCCTAAACTAGAAAATCCTGAAACGCTGGAGCTTTTAAAATTATTAATCAATACTAATGATTCGAGTTATTTTATAGATAGGACGCTTAACGGTTATTTAATGATTCTTGCAACATCTATTGCTGTCCAAAATGGGAATGATTTTTTAGCCTATATGACTTATATTTTCTTTGGTGCCTATCTTTGTTCCATTGGCGAATTTGAATTAGGTTTCGGAATAGGAGAGTTTGGTATCATAAATGGACTCAGTCATATTAAGACCAAAGCAGTTCATTTATATTACGTCTTTATCAATCACTGGAAAAAACATTTACAAACTGGGTTACCAAAATTAAAAGATGGATTTCAAGCGGGCATTGAAACAGGCGATTTAGTTTTTTCTAATTATATTGCATCGGACTATTTGCGTTATCAATACTGCGCTGGAAATTATTTACTTGATCTGAAAAAAGATTCAGAAAAATTTTTACAATATTCCATTAAAACAAGCAACAAAGATATCAAGCTTTGTATTTCCATGTTCAAAGACTTTATAGAAATACTACAGGGAAAACCGAGTCAGGAATTTGAGGCAGATTACTATTTGCCGTGTAAAGAAAGTAAAATGCAACTTCTTTTATTTCTTTATTATCAGCACATATTAGAAATAAGTTTTCATAAAGAGGATTACACTAACGCATTTTTAATTATCCAAAATACATTACCGGTCATTGATACAGTGCAGGGAATGACTTATTACACGGATTTTAAATTTTACTATATTCTTACTATTCTTGCAAATTATTCTGATAATGCGGAGACGCAGAAGCTAGTCGATAAAGAATTAAAACAATGGAAGAAATGGTCTGAGTCCTGTTCGGAAAATTATGAGCATAAATTTTTACTAATCCAGGCTGAGCTTGCAAGAGTGCAAGGAGAGGTGTTCAGTGCAATGGAGCTTTATGATAGATCGATTGATTCTGCTCTCGAAAACGAATTTATTCAAAATGCAGCTCTTGCATCTAAGCTTGCTGGAAAATTTTATAAGTCGATAAATAAAACTAAAATTGCAAGGATATACTTTTCTGAGGCTTACAATGGTTATTCTACCTGGGGGGCGACGCTATTAGCAAAAGAAATTGAAGATAAATATTTGCGAACTTCTTCTAATTTAAAAACGATTGGAAAATTCAGAAAGTTAGATTCGGTTTCCACCGCAACGAATTCACAGATTATCGATATAAATTCTTTTATCAAAGCATCCCAAATCATTTCAAGAGAAGTGAAGTTAGACTCTTTACTAAAAAATTTACTACATATAATCATGGAAAATGCAGGTGCGCAAAGAGTAGTTTTAATTCTAGTTGAGAAAAATAACCTTGCCGTCTATGGAGAAGGAGCTGATAAAAAGACAAATATTTATTCAGAGGAACCTATTCCTTTAGAAAGCTCTACAAACCTAGCACCACTAACTATCATTCGATTCGTATTCAGAACAAGAAATTTTTTAGTATTAGATAAAGCTAATACAGAAGGCAATTTTACAAACGATGAATATATAATTAAAAACCAAACAGTATCTATTCTTTGCACTCCAGTGATAAACAAAGGAAAAATTGCCGCAATCATTTATATGGAAAACAATTTTAACTCTGGAGCTTTTACAAAAGACAGGGTAGAAATTTTACAAACCTTAACTTCTCAAATGGCAATCTCACTCGAAAATTCCTTATTATATGAAGAGATGGAAGATAAAGTTAAGATTAGAACAAAGGAACTAACAAAAGCGCTGAATGTGGTTCAAGAATTAAAAAATCAACAGGATGTAGATTATTATTTAACTTCTTTACTGATAAATCCACTCGGAGGGAATTTAGCTTCTGGTAAAAATTTTAAAATAGAATTTTTTACAAAACAAAAAAAAGAATTTTATCTTAAAAATAAAAAATATGAAATCGGTGGGGATATAAATATTAGCCGCTCCATTCAATTACAGGAAAAAAATTACACCGTATTTCTAAATGGTGATGCAATGGGAAAATCCAGCCAGGGCGCTGGCGGAGTAATCGTGTTAGGCACAGCTTTTGACGTTATTATCAAAAGAACCAATGAGCAAAAAAAACAGGCATTGAGTCCAAGCAAATGGTTAATAGATGCTTTTGTAGAGTTGGATAAGGTGTTTCTAGGCTTTGAAGGCTTAATGCTCATGTCAGTCGTGTTAGGGATTCTAGATGAGGATACTGGTGAATTGCTTTTTGTAAACGCAGAACAGCCGAATTCAGTATTATATCGAGATGGAAAAGCATCTTACATTGAACAGGATAAAATTCACAATAAACTCGGCATTAGTTTTGTTTTTGGTGGACTATCTGAGGTCATGATTCATACAATTCAGTTGCAACAGGAAGATATTTTTATCGCTGCCTCGGATGGTTGTGAGAATATTATTATAGATGGAAAATTAAACCAAGATCAAGATACATTTCTAAAACTAGTAGAAGATTGCCAGGGCGATATTAATTTAATAGCGAATACGATTCAACAAAACGCAGAGCTAACAGATGATTTGTCCATGCTAAAAGTATATTGGATTGGGGATAATTCAGTTTAACCTTTGTAAGTAGTTTTGCAATTTATGAGCGAAGTAGTAAACGGGACTTTTTTTGGTAAAGTTTAAAGCTACGTGCTCAAACAGAAAAGACGACCTCTTTATCATTTCATAATGGGTTTGCATACTTTATTCTTGACAAAAAAACCAATAGTAAATTCCATTACAAAATAAAGCTTTAGTTTTCAATCGCATAGGGGGGGGTAAAACAGAGGGATATTTAAAGACTAAAGTAAAAAAAGGAAAATTTATGCTAAAAATAAAAGGCTATTTAATCTCAATATTTTCGTTATTACTCCTATCGTGCATAGGAGTGGACAAATCCAAAAGTTATTCATCCGAATTCATA
>JANYCR010000338.1 GCA_025360185.1 Leptospiraceae bacterium
GCTGGACTCAGGGTTGGCTACATTGTCAGCAATCCTGAAAATATTTCACAATTAATGAAAATAAAAGATTCTTACAATCTTGGAATGCTTGAACAAGAAATTGCAATTGCTGCCATACGAGATCAAAAGTATTTTAAGGGAATAATTAAAAAAATTATTTTCTCTAGAAAAAAGTTGGCGGCTAATCTCAAAGGGATGGGCTTTGAAGTTTTAGACAGTCATACTAATTTTCTTTTTGTCAAACCACCGTCAAGATTCCGATCAGAAGATATTTTTCTTTATTTAAAAACACAAGAGGTTTACATACGTTATTTTCGAGAGGAGTTTTGCAAGGATTATATTCGAATTACCGTTGGAACTGAATTTGAGAATAAAATCCTACTCTCAAAAATCAAAAAAGCAATCAGTCAATAAAAATTCAATATGATTTATGATGAATATCAATTTGAAAAAGTAAATCCTGATTCAATGGATCTTTTATGGAAAGGCGGGTTTCGGCATTTTGGAACGTATTTTTTTCGCTATAGTATAGGTTTATTAAACGGAGAATATGCACAGGTATTACCCCTTCGTGTTCTCTTAAAATCTTTTAAATTATCCAAAAGTCAGAAAAAAACTATACGAAAAAATCAAGACTTAAAGATAATTATTCGAGATTGTTTTATCGATGAAGAGAAAAAAGATTTATTTGCAATTCATGCAGAGCGGTTTACAGAGAATAGACCCGAGTCTTTGTATAATTTTTTATCGCCTGAAAATACAGCTACTACTCCGTGTGAATTGAAAGAAATTTGTATTTATGATAATGACATGCTTGCAGCGGTCAGTTTTTTAGATATAGGAGAAAAAGCATCTTCGAGTGTCTATGCAATGTTTCACCCAGATTATGCCAAGAGACGATTGGGTATCTATACTTTGCTTTTAGAAATAGAATATTCGATAAGTAGGGAAATGGATTATTTGTATCCAGGTTATGCATACCGGGAAAATTCATTTTACGATTATAAAAAAAAATTTCAACCAATAGAATATTTTGATTGGAATGGAAATTGGTTACCACTTTCCAATGAAGAAACAAGCGAGGATTAAAAAATGAGTTTAACAAAAGATCTAAAGCAAGAAGTAGAAAACCATCCAGTACTAAAAAGTAAATGGTTGGTAGATAAAAAAGAATATTTATCGAAGGAAGATTTGTGTTTATGGCTTAGCCAGGAATACTTTGTATCCGTTGATTTTGTAAATTGGTTTTTGTGGACAGCTAGTCTTACAAACAATGTAGATGCAAAAATTTTACTGGTTCACAATATCTGGGAAGAACTAGGAGAAGGTAATGCAAATAAGTCTCATGTTAGAGTATTAACGCATTTCCTAAAAGAGATTGGAATTGTAGAATCACAATTAAAAATTCTTTCGCATACAAAAAAATATTTAAGCGATATGAAAGAACTTACTAATTCGAATTTTTATTCTGCCCTCGGAGCACTTGGACCGGCTAATGAATATTTGCTGAAACTAGAATATGGGCAGATGTATGAATCGTATCAAAAATTGAGTAAAAAAGAAAATTTGCCTAATGCGTTTTTTTTCGAAGTCAATTTAGAGGCTGATGAATCTCATAGTGACCAATTATTCAAATTAATAGAATCTACCTGTGATACTTCCGATAAAATGAAACAAGTAAAAGATGGAAATCGAAAAGCATTAGATGCAAGAAGTCTTTTTTATAAGGGACTAGAAGAAGTAGGAGCTAATCCCAAATAGTCGGAATCTTTCCAGAAAATCCAATGGTAAAATCAATTAATTCTCTTAGCTTAGAGTCTTCGACTTCAGTGGATGCTTCTTGTAAAAGTTCGTACAGGTATAAATGCGCATCCTCCCTTGTGCCACCATTTTCTTTATAGCATACTAAGATTGATTTAAGCTCTGACATGGATGCAGATTGACCGAGAGCAAAATGGATTTCATTTTTTAGATTCATGTCCTGTCCTCAGTTTTAAATAATTCATAAGAAGAATTCCAATGATCGGAACTAAAGGCAAATACAAAATCCAAAAAAAATATCTATAAAATTTTAGATGAATGGCAAGCTTTCGAATGGCAAAAAAACCGGGGTAACGAAACCCTTTATAGATAAATTGAATATTGGCAGTTAAAACTTCTTCTGTTAAAGCCATGTGAATACTTTGTAATTTTTCCGGCGATAGATTTCTAAATGAATAAAATTCGATTTCTTTAGATAGGCAAATACTCTTTAGTCTCTTTGCAGTATTATTACAGAAAGGACAATTTCCATCATATAAGAAACTATTCATACTATAAAATCCTGGCTCTGGGAACGTAAGTATTTACATACTTCCGGAATTTTTTCAATCTCTAAATTAATCCAATACACGTTCCAATCGTCTCCCTTATCCATTCCCTGGCATTCGTTCGCATACCATTTATGAATTTGGTTTTCAGGCTTTGCTCTCCAAAAAATTGTTCTATGATGTCTCTTCATTTCATTCCACACGTCCCGCCCGATTCCTTCCCCACGCGCAATTTCATCAACAGCAAATTTGGAAAGTAAGAATCCATGTTTGCATTTTTTTAAGAGTGCAGCCCCTCTATAATTTATTTCAAGAAAAATGGAATCAATTTTCGAATCCAAAAACTTTGGATCTATTTTCTTTCTAAATGCAGACTCTAGTAGGTATTTTAACTTTTCTTTATCAAGTCTTTCAAGTCTTTCAATATGCTGAATTTCGCTTCCCAGTTTAATAAATGTTCCACTACCTTTCACGGTAAATAATTCTTTTAATAAAGTCATCGGCGAAGTAATAGCAATATTCATTGAATGAGTAATTTTATTTTCTAAAATATTCTTTAAATTATCTATCAAATTCAAGTCTTCTATAGATAATAAATTTTCATCGGCTAATGTTCGATAATCGCTTCGAATATTTATAATCGAAATTCTTTCATTCGTATTTACTCTTCTTAGCCCACCACCTGGAGTAAGAATAAGGAATTTTGATGGTCGTAAATTCTTTACCAAACTAGTAGCCTTAGAAATGAAGTCTTCCTCTGTTTCCATCACAACAAAGGGAATATGTTTTCTTTTTACAGTAATCTTGACCCGATCTGGTATATTATCAGCGGAAAATGGTAATATGTCGCAACGTAATTCATTATTTTTTTTTAAGTCTTTTTCGGAAGAGAATACTCCTTTAAAAAAAAGTTCGATATAAGATATTGAATCCTGAGAAGTCAAGATAATTGGAAACAACTCTAGTGAATAAAGTATTTTTAAATCATAAAAAAAAGTAGAAAAAGATTCTAGAACAACCTCGGTATCCATATAGATTAGAAGAAATTTTTCGGGATCAATAGATTGAAAACTCTTTAGGAAAATTAAGCTATCCGCTTCATTTCCGGTCATCTCGAAAAATTTTTGTAATTTGTCAGTGGATTTTTTCATTTCAAATCATAGGATACGAATTTACCTTTCATTTTAGCTATAGCAACATTCATGCCCTTATCTTCCTTTAATTTGAAAAAACCTAACAGCGATTTGTCGCCACTAATAACTGTAAATCGAAAGCCTGGAAATTCTTTCTTGAATTTAGAAGATATTTGCCCGTAAAGAATTTTTAATTCTTCCTTTGTTCCAAGTCTTTCTCCATATGGTGGATTCATTACTATATGTCCTGATTGCCAATTTCCATGGTTTGATAAGTTTAATACATCTGACTTTTCAAATTGAATTAATTTATCAACACCAGCTCGCTTTACATTGTCTTTAGCAATTTGGATCGCCTTTGGATTTATATCATAACCGAATAATTGCAATTTGCCGCTCTTTGTTTCCTGGGTCGGGCTTATATAAATGTCGTATAACATCTTGTATACCGCAGATTGGTTAAGTAAGTTTTCGTTGATGTATTTTTTTTTAAGAAGTAAAGCTGCTTCAATAAGAATCGTTCCAGAGCCACACATTGGATCAATTAAAACTTCATCCTTCGACCAGCCAGAAAAATGAATTAAAGCCTGTGCCATATTTTCTCGAATAGGAGCATCCAAAAATTCAAGACGGTATCCACGTTTATTAAATGGTTGTGAACTGATTGAAAGTTCAATATTTACGAAA
>JANYCR010000239.1 GCA_025360185.1 Leptospiraceae bacterium
CAAGCGTGACCGTAGTCTCCACTGAAGCCTTCGCTTTCGGAAATTATGTGGATTTCTTTGTATTTGGAGCTAACTTTATTGTATACGGATTTTAAACTACTCGGTGTGGCTACGTTGTCGTATCCCCCGGCTATGAAAAGTATCGGGCAAGTAATCCCGGTTTGTAATTCTGTGTAATTGTATTTCTTATCAATAGAAACTATATCTCCACCTTTCGCTACCCAATCGAGCATTTGGGTCATGAGTCCATCCGGAATATTTTCAATTCCAAATAGCATTTTCTTAACTGTATTCTTAGGAGTGACCTGCGGGTTATAGAAAAATTCTTTGAGGGGAGAATTAAACATACTCACGAACGGCAAAATGAACTTAGCCAGTAATTTTATATCTACTCGTTTAGAAAATGAAATATACTTGAGTGCAATTTTTCCAATCACAGGACTTGAATGTGCGAGGTTACCCGGACCTCCTAGAGATACAAAACTTTTAACTTTATCTTTTTGTTTCTTTTGCGAAATGCCTAGATAGGAATATAAAATCATGGCTCCCATCGAATGAGCTACCCAATTGATTTTTGGTTTTCCAGAAATATTACAGACTTCTTCAATGATGGCTGGAACGTCACGCTCTACCATATCGTCGAAGCTGAAATTTTCATTTCCCGGTTCCGTATAAGATTTCCCACACCCTCTTAGAGATACGGCATACACGTCGTATCCTAAAGTCTTTAAGTGATAGGCAAGGGAATGATCTGTGTCTAAGTCCATAAAGTATTTATTTGTAATGATTCCATGCACGAGGATAACGGGCATTGCACCTGCGAGAGGCTTATGCGGTTTATGCCGATGAATAGCGAGATTCCAACCATCACTTGTAATTGCAAAAAAAACTTCGTCGGCAATATCGCGCACTGGATATTTTTTCAAAAAATAGCTTTTATAAAAAGGATAGGTTAAAAAAGATAGAAGCAGGATAATTGATAGCAGGAGTAAAAAAAATCCTCCTAAAATGCTGATAGAAATTAATAGAAATATAGTGCTTAGAAAGGAAAATTTTTTAGTTCTCGTTTTTTGATTCACATATTTTAAAGAATTTGTCTTCGCTCAATTGTCAAGTAAAGGAATATTGTATGGACGATTTAAGTTATCAACCCTATCGCTCGCCCAATGGCTGGTATATGCTTGCTTTTCCCGAACACTGGGAGGTAGAAGTAATCGAAGAAATTCCTGCGTTCTATGATCCAGACGGAGCAGGTGCTTTACAAGTTTCCGCGTTCGAAAATAAATTGGGGGTGTATGATCTCTCCGAAGAACTCGAACGATTTTTAGGTTTTCACAAAATTGGTTACGACGAAGAATGTGTTGCGAGCTTCACAAACAACCTAGGCAGCAAAATAAAAGCCTGCGAATTTATTTCCGAGGAAAGATTCTGGTTGGTCTATATGATTGCGTTTGCTTCTAAACTCATCGTTTGCACTTACAACAGTGACGAAAAACCTGACAAGGAATTATCCATCATGCTCACTAACATCATCAGCTCCATTCGCTTCCTCCAAGCGGAAACTATTGATTAGCTTTTTTCCTTGGAGGCACAGAGAAAGATTTTAAGAGAGTTTGTATTTTGAGTTGATCTTTTAGCTTGATAATGAAAATTAAAGAAAGGAAGTTGTTTTATGAAACTTATAAATTATTTAGGAATTTTAATTTTACTGTATTTGCCTTTGTATTTATTTTCGGAGTCGCAAAATCAAGATTTAGTAAAATGGACAGAAGCTTTAGGTCGTATGAGCTTGGTTGAGGCTAAGGGCAAATGTTCTAGCATGAAGATGAAGCTTCCGACTAGAGCTGAATGGAAATCTGCAAAGGCAAATGGAATGACGGATTCAATGAAAAAAGATGGAATTGACTTTTGGACTTCAGATGGATATTCCGAGGAATATGGATTTGATTTTGATTTGAATTCAGGCACATCGGGATACTATGAAAGTAAAGGCATTTTAAAGCAGGTTCGTTGCATTACTACTTCCAATCAGACTAAAGAAGAGACTAATGCCGCTAAGACTATAACAGGAAAATGGAGTGGCTATTTGGGACAAATGAAATGGGACGATGCTAAAAATAAATGTGCAAGTATTGGTATGAGACTTCCCACTCGCGAGGAAGCAATTAACGCTTTCAAATCAGGCGAGACGAAAGCGTGGGAATCGGATGGCGATGGCTATTGGACATCTGATGAATTTACAAAGGGAAACGCATACTACATCGTAGTCGCAAGCGGATTTGCAAGCCACTACGGAGGTGGAGAGGATCTGGGACATGTCCGCTGTATGGTGTTATCTGGTAAATAAATTTCTAATACGATTGCGCTGACAGGCTCAGTGCATGCCCTGCTTGCTTGATGCCGCAAATTAGAAATGACAGTATAGAGAGGCTAACGCAGTGTACACACTTTCTATAAGAAGACTATAAGTATTGTGCGATGATGATGCGGCATCAAACTCGGTTATGATACAATCCAAACTCCTGAGCCAAGCCGCATTTGAACCGAGTTTAATGCGCGTTATTCACCGTATTT
>JANYCR010000287.1 GCA_025360185.1 Leptospiraceae bacterium
TATGAAGATTTCACCCGCACTACTTGATTTACTCTTCGGTTTACATCCAACGACTCATGGCGCTATAGAGGTTAATAGCTATCATCTACAAGATATTGCAATAGCAGAATGGAGAAATCATGTTTGCCTGCTCCGTGATCTAGAAGTATTTAGTGGCTCTATTGCGGATAATATCAAGTTAGCGACAATGGAATCTGACTCATCTGAAATACGTGATATTCTAGAAAAAGTAGGTTTGATGAATCGAATACAAGAATTTCCTACCGGAATTCATGCAGAAATATTTCGAAATGGGTACCCATTGACTAAGGAAGACTTGGCGCTATTAGTATTCGCAAGATGTTTTCTTTCTAAACCAGGGCTTGTTTTAATCGACGATCTTTTAATTTATTTAAGCAAGGAATCACTTGCTAAAATTTTACCATTGATTCAAGAACATAAGAAGTATTCTACATTTCTAATTGCCTCCTTCTCACCTGATGTATTAAAAATTGCAGACAAAGTCTATACATTAAAAGACGGGCAGGCAGTCGAAAAAGGAAAGGTAAAATTATGAGTCGTTCTCATTTTACAAAGAATGATTTCAAAGCGGAAAATACTGATAATTCTCTTGAGAAATTAGTATCTAATAACTCCTCTCTCAGAATTCTCGCCTATTTAGTATTAGCCATGTTCGCTAGCTTTTTTGTTTTGATTTTTATTTTACCCTGGCAGCAGACAAGTTATGGAGCGGGAAGAGTTGTTGCATTTGCCCCCTTAAATCGTCAACAATATATCGAGGCTCCGATAGAAGGTCGTATCGTTCATTGGCATGTGCAAGAAGGATCTGTCGTAAAGAAAGGGGATAATATTTTAGAGATTTCGGATAACGATCCTAATTTCTTACAAAGACTACAAGAAGAAAAATCTGCCGTTGAATCAAGAATAGCCGCTATAGAAGCACGCGCAGAATCTTTCACGGCTAGAATCCGCGCGCTCGAAGCATCGAAAGATAACGGAATTTCAGCAGCAAAGTCTAGAACTAGAATGTCGGGTGATCGCGTAGATGCCGCTCTACATGCTGTGGAAGCTGCCGAATCAGTTTATAAGACAGCGAGTTTAAATTTAAAACGACAGAAATCTCTCGCAAGCTCAGGATTAGCCTCTACTAGAGCAGTGGAGATGGCAGAGATGGAAGAAGCGCGGGCATTGACTGATTTGAATCGCGCCAAAGCATCGTTAAGCGCTGCTAAGTCGGAGGAAATTGCTTTAAGATCAGATCAATTCAAAGTAGGAACCGATGCCGGTGCTTCCATTGCTGACGCAAAAGCATCCTATGCCGCAGCTATGGCTGAACTTGGTAATGCAAAAGCCGAATTACCACGAATATCCGCTCGGTTGGCAAGACAGCATTCACAGAGTGTGGTAGCACCAAGGGATGGAACAATTATGCGATTGATTGTTTCCCAGGACGGTGAAATGGTGAAGTCCGGTGAGCCATTGGCGATTCTGATTCCTGAGAGTCTTGATAAAGCAGCAGAAATATGGATAGAAGGAAATGATATTCCCTTGATTGCAGAAGGGCAAAATGTGCAAGTTCAGTTTCAGGGTTTTCCGGCATTGCAATTTAGCGGCTGGCCTGGAATTTCTGGTGGGACCTTTAGCGCGAAAGTTGTGCTTGTGGATAATACTGATAATAGTACAGGAAAATTTCGGATACTCGTAAAACCAGATCGTGCCGAAGATTGGCCTTCAGGAATTTTTTTGAAGCAAGGTGTGCAGGCTCACGCATGGATATTTTTAAATGAAGTATCGCTCGCATATGAAATGTGGCGAAGGTTCAATGATTTCCCGCCTGATCTTCCTTATGATCCAACACATAGAGCGGATAAAAACAAATATAAAAAGGATTCAAAGTAATGATTCGATTGAGAGGATTTTTAAAAGTATTTCTTCTATTCTTATTAGATTTAGAAGGATCGGAATTAAATAAAATCAAGAAAGAAAAAATACAAGCTCGAAGTGAAATTGTAAAAATTCTTCCAACTGATAAAGCGCAAAACTTAATTAAACCACTAACTCTTGAACTATTGATTGAAGGAGTTAATAAGAATTTTTCCCTTTTACTGGCAGCATTCCAAGATATGGACATTGCGCAGAGTGAACTATTAAGCGCAAAAGGAGCATTTGACGGAAATATAAAAGCAAATGGGCTCGGTGTGATGCTGAAAGTAGCAAAGATAAGATCAGCGAAGGAAGACACATTCATGTGATTGATCTGGATCCTTTCGAAACTCTCTCGCCTTTTTGTCATACGCTTGCTCAAGCAAATGTTGCTTTTCTTGATGAGTTGTCCAAGTGTCAGAAATCTGTTCTC
>JANYCR010000313.1 GCA_025360185.1 Leptospiraceae bacterium
GTGCCGCAATTCCAACTCGAATCGCTGCAAGCATATAGGGAGGAAAGGCTCCTTCGCCCCTAACCGCGAACCTTATCCCCAAAAAAGTGCTTCCCCATATAAGGTAAACTAAAGAGAGATGTAAAAATCCTTTTGTTCGAGGGTTTGTCATAATGTTACTCGAAAAAAACTTTTCCTTGCAATTAAGTCAAACTATTTTTGCGAATTCTTTGCTTTTTAAGCCCAGAATCCGACAAGAAAAGGCTAGACTTTTTCTATTCTTGTATTACACTTGTAGTACAGGAGTTTTCCTATGCTAAGCTTACGAATCCCCGAGACGTTAGAAACAAAACTGATAGATATTTGCAGAGAAGAAAAAAAGACAAAGACAAAGATTATTCAAGAGTCGTTGCTTCTCTACATAGAATCTAAAAAACAAAGTACATCTGCCTACGAACTAGGTAAAAAGTACTTCGGAAAATACAAAACGACTCCGTCTGATAAGTCAGTAAACCACAAAGAATTAATCCGAAAAAAAATAAAGCAAAAGCATAATGCTTAAAACAATCATGGATACCGGACCAATCGTTGCGTTCTTTGATGAAGGCGACAAATACTCTAAGGCATTTCGAAATTACTTTCAAACATTTCAAGGGAAACTTTTTACAACGTTAGCCGTTATCACAGAAGCTTCGTATTTGCTAGATGACAATAAAGAGAGGCAACTCGATTTTATTGAATGGATAAAAGATGGAGCAATATCCATTGTAGATATTTCGGGGGATGATTTTCTATTAGTTCATAAATATATGAAAAAATATTCCTATACCCCGATGGATTTTGCAGATGCAAGCCTAGTTATATTAGCACACAAACTCAGCACAAAAAGTATTTTAACTCTCGACAGTGATTTTTCGGTTTATAGAACTATCGAAGGGAAAAAATTCGATAACTTATTAAAGGGAATTATCAGTTGACAAACTTAAGTGTAACTAAAAAATATCTGTTATTTCGGCTTGCCAAACTCTTGCTGGAGAATCACTGTTAGACGCTGTAATTTATCGCGTCCAGTGGTTTTAATATCGGGATGCTTTGTGAAAACTTTTTTATAAATAGAATTCAAATACTTTTTCAAATTTTCTTCCGTGTATTTAAACTTGTCTTTTATAGTGGTACGCGATAAACCATGATATACCGCTTGTGCGATTTCTGACTCGGAAACAGTTAATTTGTATTTTTTTTGTAGAAGGGTGAAAATAGAATTGATTTCTATAGGTAGAAGAATTCGATTTTTCGAGATAAAAATTAAAGACTTAATCATATAAAGAGCCAAAAAAAAGATCATCATTAGAAAAGAAAATGAATATAACTCTTTTGTATAAAACCATAAAAAAACACTAAGAAGGATTCCTAAAAATATCGAGGCTCGAAAAATTCCTTCCGCTTTAATCGCTTTCTTATTTTTTAAAGGGTGCTCAGAAAATCCAAAATAAAGTAAATTCCAAGCAGAGGCTGTAAAAAGAAGAGTGATAACGATAAACAGGTTTACCATGCCATTCACAGTAAACTCATTCCATACCTGGTTTGGAGGAAGAAATAAAAGATAGATAAAAAATAAAAATGTCCAAAGTGGATGGGTTAAAATCGAAAACATAAAGCGCATACTATATATTATCCTAGAAGTATGCTTGACGATTCCAGAACCAAATACATCGGGATAAAAAAGAAGTTGCAGTACGCATTGACCAATGGCAAAACCAAGAGTCGGAATTTTAAAATAAAACTCTTCCGATTCTATGAGTAAATACTTATAAGTAACCTCTGTTAAAAGAAATAATAGACAGAAAAAACAAAACAGGACAGAAAGAAGATACCGAGAAGCGATATGAGTTTCAATAGAAAATTTATATTTCCCTTTTGTTTCATCTCGAAAAAAATCTTGAAAAGGGGCAAATATGGATTTTCCTACGTCTGACAATGTTATGACGGGAATAAGAGAAATAAAATGACCTGTATATAAAATTAGAAATATAATTAAAAAGCACCCTCCAAGAGTTCGAGGAAGATCGTTTAACAGCAAATGGTTTCTTGCCCTAGCCTTAAGAGTATGCACACTCCCAATCACAGGAATTTGTTTTGGAGAAAATCCCCCAAGACCTGCGTAATCATAAACTTTTATTTTGAGTTCATTTTCTGAGTCGAATTTCAAATTAGGCAATTCGTAAAGTCTTGCTTCACGGGCGGCAGAACGAAAATCTTTTAATGATACAGAAGGACTTTTGGGGATCATTCCGGTTTTTCCGATTAGCCGCCCGTTTAAATAGGTTTCATCGGCATCGTCAATTCCCTCTGAATAAAATGCAAGCGACTCATTTTTTAAGTGAGGAGGAACAGAGAACCTAACAGTATAATAAAATACTCCATCATAATTTCCTATTTCAACTCCTTCTTCTGTCTTCTGTGTTTCGATAGGCGCTGCTTCTACTTTTAGTCTAGAGATTCTTCTTTCTTCTATATCCAGATACCAATGAGGAAGAGAAATTTGATTCGCTTCTTCTCCATTCTCCTTTGTTGCAGAACAATTCAATAGAAAGTAAATGATAAAGAAGTATATAAAAGATTTGAAATGTAGAAACAATGTTAGCACCAGTTCTTTTTTTTTCAAATTCTTTCCCATGACAACCCTATTTCCCTCTATATTCTACTCATAAATAAAAAAATATGCCTATCTTCTACTTAAGTATAAGGTAAAATTTGAGCTTTTTTATCGGTTAGGACGACAGACTCGAATTCTTACGATAGAATACTATTTTGTAATAAACTGTCTGAACTATGATTCGTTCGACCCATTCGGCAAGCTCAGGGGAGTCCAGTTCACCACAGGTTTTTGTGATTATTATGATTTCGTACTTAGTGGAATTTATTTTTATACAGGCAATTCATCCCAATCACATGAATCATAAAAACTTGTGGTGAGCAGCGAAGCGTGTCGAATCCATCACAGTTCAGACAAAGGACAATTAAAAGTATTCATTTAAAGGAGAAAAAAAATGAAACAAACAAACAAACGAAGATCTATTCTGATAATTGGAATAACTTTGTTAGCCGCTGTATTTTATACATGTAACCTATTACCCGGTG
>JANYCR010000331.1 GCA_025360185.1 Leptospiraceae bacterium
ATTCTGTTTCTTTAAAATTTCAGAAGGAACCAAAATGAAAAAAGTCCTAAGCGTAGGGCAATGTAATCCAGATCACTTTGCGCTTAGAAATTATTTCGAATCTAAGTTCGATTGCGAGCTTACTCGAATTGACTCAACTGAAGAAGCACTGTCTGAACTTCGAAAAAATTCCTACGACTTAGTTTTAGTCAATCGCAAACTGGATATTGATTATACGGATGGAACAATACTCGTCGAAGAAATGCAAAAAGATTCTAATCTAAGGCAAACACCAATTATGCTCATTTCTAATTATTCTGAATACCAGAAAGAGGCAATCGTTCTGGGTGCCGTTCCTGGAATTGGTAAGCTGGAATATGGAAAAGAATCTGCCTTTCAAAAGGTTTCTAAGTATTTGCCTCCGAAGATATTACAAATAGGCTAAAAAATAATTCGATTTAAAAAATATCAATAGCGCATAATTCCCATATGCCTAAATATTAGCAAGGATAAAATATGAGTTCTAGTATAATACCAAAACGAAAAGATGTTTCTGAAGAGCAAACATGGAAGTTAGACGATTTATTTAATGATTTTAGTCATTGGGAAAAATCATTTCAGAAATTACCTGATGCGGATAATCTAAATAAATTGCTCGAAGAAAAGTATAAGAATAAATTAGGAGAAAGCCCTTCCAAATTATACGATTGCCTTGTATTCCAAGATGAGCTTTTAAGAAAAATAGAGAATCTTTATGTGTATGCAAATCTCAGGGCGGCAGAGGATGTTTCGAATAAAGAGGCGAATGAATATTCAGGGCGTATTGATGTAAAGATGTCCGATATTTATTCTCAGTTTGCTTTTGTCGATCCAGAAATATTAACTATTCCTGATATTACTTCTTGGATTTTAACTGAGCCCTTAAATGCATATCGTTATAAACTGGAAGAAATTCTTCGGTTTAAAGATCATATTCTTTCCGAGAAAGAAGAAGCAATTCTTTCCCAAATTAGTGTTGCCTTAAGGGTTTTTGATGATATACATAGTAAATGGAACAATGCTGATTTAAAATTTATTCCCGCCAAGGATTCGGAAGGCAATGAGCACATAGTGTCTAATTCGCGTTTGTCGCTAAATATGCAATCGTATGACAGAAATCTACGCGAAAATACATTTAATTCTTTGTATACGGAAATTTCAAAATGGAGAAATACAATAACTTCGAATTATTATGGTAATATGATTAGTGGTTCTGCTTTTGCAAAAATAAAAAAGTTCAATAGTTTTATTGAAAGTAAATTGTTCGACGATGATATTCCAATAACATTATATGAAAATTTAGTATCCGTTGTTCGAAAAAATCTAGATGTACTTCATCATAGTATGGGAGTTCGCAAGAGAATTCTAAAAATTGATAGTGTAGCGCCTTATGACCGTTATATATCACTTTTAAAAAGTCAAACTCCTCCTAAGTTTAGCTGGGAAGAGGGTAGAGATTTAGTTCTTGCAGCAATTGAACCACTTGGTGAGGAATATGTTACGATTGCGAGAAAAGGGCTTACAAGCGATCGCTGGATCGATAGAGCTGAGAATGAAGGAAAACGCTCCGGCGCTTTTTCATGGGGAACGTATGACTCTAGACCATATATGCTTCAGACATGGAATAATACAATTGGCGATGTATATACACTTGCACATGAGTTAGGTCATTCTATGCATAGTTATTATAGTCATAAATATCAGCCCTATCATTACGGAAGTTATACAATATTTGTTGCAGAGGTAGCAAGCACTTTGAATGAAACATTATTGACTAGCCATATCCTGGAAAAATATTCAGGAACTGATCTCGCCAAATCAGTATTATCCGAGTCTATTGGAAATTTCGAAGGAACTGTTCTAAGGCAAGTGCTCTTTGCTACTTTTGAAAAAGAAGCGGGTAGCATTGTAGATTCAGGTGAGGTTTTCACTCCTGATAGAATGGATGAAATTTACTTTAATTTGGTAAAGGAATGGTATGGGGATTGTAGCGCTTATCCAGAATATATAAAACATGAATGGATGAGGATACCACATTTTTACTCATCTTTTTACGTTTACAAATATGCTACAAGTTATTGTGCTTCTCTGTCCCTCTGCCAATCTCTTAAGCGAGAGCCTGAAAAAACTCGTGAGAAAATTTTTAGTTTTTTGAAAGCGGGTGGAAGTAAGCCATCTCTAGCTATTTTAAAAATGGCAGGAGTCGATTTATTAGACCCTGCTACTATTGATAACGCTTTTTTAGATTATAGGAGAAATGTAAAACAAGCAGAAGAATTGTTTCTATGAGTAATAAAGCAGTAAGCTGGATTACGGAAAAGAATCCACCTCTTTGAAGTTTCAATAAAACCCTCTGCGTCTCAGTGCTTCGGTGGCAAAGAGTCATTATCCACCTTTACTCATAATAAATTTCTCTAAGAACTCGGTGATGTCAGTTATGTTGCGATTAATCATGTTTTTTAATTCGGGTGGAATATTTTGTGATTTGATAACCCGGTAGTAGTTAAGTGCATTTTTTAGCATTTTACGGCGGGCAAATTCCTGTGCTTTCATAAGCATTGGTTTGTATTTATAGTAAGAATATTCCATGATGCTATAATTTTTAGAAAGTTTAAATGGATGTGGAATCTTACTGAAATCATATGTTAAAGTTAAGAATGGTGCATCGTCAATTTCCGGAGGCTTGAGTTCGAGGATACCATGGATTGTCCGCTCTGGCTCGGGAGGAGGCGGGGGAAGTTCAGGAATTTCTGAAATCTGCGCACCTTCTTCTTCAGATGGAAGAGGTCCGTCTCCCTCGATCATATTTATTTCAGGAGTTTCCTCCGGTGCAAATGGATCAATTAAATGTCCTGATTTGGTTCTTACAAAATCATCAGGATCTGGAAGTTCAATTTTTAATTCTTCTGGAATTTCATAAGCTTCTGGAGTGTAAGGAACGGGTCCCATACCGGAACGGTTATCTTTATTAGCCGCTTCTCCAACTATGCCCGTTCCATCTTTAGAGGATACTTCTATTTCACCTGAGACCTCGCGATGTGGTAATTCGGCAGATTCTGCTTTTAATAAAACAGGATCGGGAAGATCAATCTTAACAAGCCCTTTATCACTTTCCGATAATCCTAATTCCTCATTTGCAGGAACATTTTTTGAAATCGTCTCAGAAATATCTCCGGAAACAGATTCTTTTGGAACTTCATTTTGGTCTAGCTGTGGTTTTAAAAGAATTTCTTCCGGATCCGGTAATTCTACTTTTATCAGCTCATCAGAGGTTGGGAGTCTATCATTTGATGATGGATCTCTCGGTAGGAATTCCATTGACCGTAAATTTGGGTCTAATAACTCTTTTTCGCTCTGGGGGTTAGTATCGGTCGAAGGTAATTCTAAATCTGACGGGAGTGGATAGTTTTTAAGCGGCTGCGAAAGATGAGGATAACCCTGGTTAGGTTGCTGTAAGTTCTTTAAGAACGCTTCTCTTGCATGAATTAAATTCTCTGCCTGGTTTCGCCTTTCTATTCCTGATCTTCTTTCTTTCTTTATTCCCTTTGGAAATTGATTGGATGTATCCTTACGTCTCTCTTTTCCAGAACGTCTTTCCTTCATTGGGAGAGGTTTAAATTTCTCCCATTCGTTCGAGAAGAATAGATTACTTAACCAATCGTTAATATTTAAAGGCATCGGAGGTGGTAAGGGAGGAACGTTAAATGCTTGTTGTCCGCTTTCTTGTGTTCCTTCCGTAGGAATACCCGTTAAACCACTATTATCCCCTATACCGGGAGTTGGAATTCCTTGCAACATACCGGGTTGAATTCCGCCTGTAAAAGGAGCTCCACCGGAAATATTCTTTGTGTTAGTATCACCTTCTTTTTTATCTGTTGGAGATTTAGAGCCAGTATCCTCTTCGCTAGCTTCCCTGGGGACAAATTCTCCTGTGATAAATTCTGTGGCTTCTGGTATTTCGATATTACCCACTTCATATTTTTTCATGAGTGGCGCATAATCTTTATCAGCCTTTGGTTTAGGAGGTTCCTTTTCTAATTCAGACCAACCTGTTTCAATATCAGCAACCTTTGGACTTGCCGGAAATAACAGTTGATTGTCTTCCTCGGAAGATTTTCTTTTCTTAACAGAGCTAGTTTCTTCAGAGGTAGAAGCTAATTCAGTTTTTTGAATTGATTCTGTTTCTGGTGGAGGCGAATCAATAGTTTCCTTGTATTCCTTGATAACTCTAATTTCTTCTACAATTTTTTGTTCTTTCGTAGGTTCTTTTTCGGAGGAAGGCAAAGCACTTTTATCACTTTCGTTTGCGGATAATTCGAATTTTTCCGTAGATCCGATTTTTTCAGGAGTAGAAGATAAATCTTTAAGTCCAGATGTCTGACTGGTAATATTTTGATTTCCAATTTGAATGGAATCTGAATCTAAAGATGCATTTTGTATAGAAGTTTCATTTTTAATTTCAGCGGATTCATTATGGATTTCTGATTTATCTGATTTGAATTCAGCCGATTCATTTTGGATATCAGCTTTTTCTGCTTGTATAGCAGTCGATTCCGTTTCTATATTAGAAGAATCTGAATCCGGCTCTTTCTTTACTTTGATATTTGCTTTTCTTGGCTTTTTTTCTTTCGGAGGAGAATCGGACTTATCCTCTTCATATTCTAGAGTGCCTTCAATTTCTTCTGTCTCTTCTTCTTTTTCTGAAATTTTTTCTTCATTTTGCTTTTGCTTATTCTTTGTATCGAGTGAGCCTAGGTCTAAGGGTTTTATTTCTGAATCATCAACTTCATTATTTTTCGTTGCTCTATCGGCAAACGCTGGGTTATCTGCCGAAGGGCGCCCCGGGACGGTTTCAATTTGTTTTAGAATATTTAATTTTTCTGTAAGTGAGTCAGAAAGATTTTCTGTAAGTTCTTTTAGTGAGTCAGAAAATTCTTTTTCTCTATTGTCGGAGTATTTTTCTAAGAATGCTTTTTCTGAATCAGGGTCACTTGATTTGAGATACGCGTGAATATCCGAAATATTTTTTTGAATTTTTGCCTGGACTTCAGGGTTAGTAATTTTATTTACAGCTCGGTAATAAATTTCCAGTGCACTTTTGAAATGCCCTTTTTTTACCATTGTGTCTGCGTTTAGAAGAGGTCGCTTATGAAGAAATAGACTCTTGTCATTTTCTCCGAGTATGTCTATGGCATCATAGCTCAGGGTTAATTTGGTTGCAGACGTATTAGATGCCATCTATTCCATTTTCGACAAACTAGGGCTTGTAGACTAGAACTAAAAAGGGCAATTTCGGGGGCTAAGGTCTAAAATTTTCTTGACAAATGAATCTAACCCGTACTCTTTGTCTTAATGAAGTTAGTATCAAAGAAGAATCTAAGTTTTGGTTCGAGTCCAGATAACAATGATGGATTACAGCTTAGAATAACATTTGATGAAGATACTAAGACAGCCTATGGTGATTACACCTGCCCTGCTAAGTTTCAGGGATCTCCTGATTCCATTCACCCGGGAATTATAGCTACCATTTTAGATGAAATCATGATTAAGATCAATGAAGCCATGAATTTTGAAACAATGACTGGCGAGTTGACTGTTCGATATCTTCAGCCTGCTTTTATCAATGAACCTCTGCATTTGAGAGGTTGGTTTGTTAAGAAAAACAAAAAAGTCATTGAAAATAGAGCAGAGATTGAAAACGAAATTGGAAAAATCGTAGCCCGCGGTAAGGGAAAGTATATGGAAGCTGGAGATTAAACAAAAGCCGATGTGGTGAAATTGGTAGACGCAGTGGATTCAAAATCCACCGAGGGTAACCTCGTGTCGGTTCGATTCCGACCATCGGCACCATCGTTTTAAATTTTATTTTCTTTTAAAGCTCTCTCATAAAAATCCTTCTCTATTGTATCAATTCCTCTTAAGATTAATTGAATCTTTTCTTGGCTAAGTTCGGTAAATACGTCTTTACCGCTAGTAATAATTCCCTTACCCAGACTTATCCCATCTATATCTGCTTGTGTATAAGTCTCGCTTTTCTGTTTCATTTTACTGATTACATAATCCATAACTTCTAATATTTTTTCTAACAAATCCTTTTTGGAAAGAGTGGCAAATAAGCTTACGATTTGGTGTCGGAAGTCATCCGCATCTTTTTTGGGGATATTCGCTATTAGCTTGTTAAAATAAATTTCTTCCTCGATATTTTTCCCGTTTCGAATCAGTTCTTTAGCCTGCTCATAGAGAATTGCTTCAAATTTATGAGCTGTGACGTAAGACTTAAGTGCGGATACTCCTGCTTTTGCGGCAGAAAAAAATTGTTTTCCAAATTTGAAAATGATAGTGCCAACGCTTCCCAATAGTCCCCACATTTTTTCGGGAGAGTGGACAAATGAAGCAAGGGCATCAAATGCCTGGTCTAGTTTAATTCTTTCCTCAAGCTCTGGATAAAGTAATTCTAAGAAATAAGAAGTTAATTTATCTACAGTTGCCTGGTCAATGCTATTAAATTCTGCGAACCGGTTTAGATTTTCTCTTGAATATCTTTTTTGCAAAGACTTTCGATAGGCGAGAATTAAAAGTCCGAATTCTTTTTCTTGTAAGGGAGTTTGTTTATTCATTTTTATCTGATACCACTTCTTCGAAATAGCTTAGACCGGTGCTACCTACATATTTTTCAAAGTCAATTCGTTTGCCTTTAGGCGTATAAAGAGTTTCTACTGGTTTTAGTTCTAATCCATTAAATAGAGAATAAATTCCCACTGCGAGGCAAATAGCCGTTTTGCGTTTCTTGGTTGTTACAAAATACATGTCCCTATCACTTGTGATTTCACCCAATTCCAGATAGGCTGAAATTGCATTGATAAAAGTTGGAACACTATAAGTTGATACAAATGGAAGTAAAATTCTATTTGGTTCTTTGTATGTATCTTTATCATCGTTTACCTGTAGCCGCAGACCGTATTGCATAAACCTTAATAATTCATTGCTTGCATACAGATTGTCACCGCCAAATCCTTCTAAGCCGCCTTCTCTACGCATAGATTCCGGTTTGCCTCTTTCTCTATCCCAAAATTTTCCGACAGCACGAAACCCTGAATGATCAAGGGCGTAGGGTCCTTCTTTGCTGTTTAAAGTTTTTTCCCAACCGTCTGCGTCCCGATAACGCCATGTAATCATATTTGCACGATAGCCTTCGAATCTTTCAATGTTTGATTCTGTTCCTGGTTGGTTAGGCCAATAGCCGTTGAAATAAATCCACGCGTCAGCAATTGCGTTTTCTAAACGTGACCATTTAGATTCAAATAGCATCCAATTTTTCCAGGGAGTTTTTAAAAATTCTTCGGGCTGTGCTTTCTTGTCTGAAATTCTTTTTAATAATTCAAAAGTTTGGTAAGACGGAGCGATAACGGAACCCATGCCGCCTGAGTCTGGGGCTGCATTCATTGCATTGATATGAAGAGAAACAACAAGTGCAGGTTTCTCTTTGTTAATCATTGAAATTCTGCCGAGCCGATTTTTTCCTGTTTTAAAATCGGGAAAATCATAAAGCCTGTAGAGTTGATTCTTATCTTCTTTCTCTCTGTAGTTTCTATCTTTATAATTGTCAATCCTTGTCATCGCGGATTCAATTTTTATCCAGGGCGCATCGGAGTCTGAAAAAAGTTTGATATACGATTTGAATTTTTGAAATCCTTTTTTAGTTTTAGTGAGGTCTAGAATTTCTTTTAATTCTTTTCCAACTTCTAAAACGATCTCCATTTCAGTGCGTCCAGCTTTTGGATGACTTGCTCCATCTTTGTAATTCTCTAAAAATCTTCCCGTGACAGTGTCATACTTATCTCCGAAAATTTCGAGTGGATCTTGCTTGGCACCGCCGTGTCCCGGGTCGATTACGATTTTGTATTTTTTGATTGGGTCGCTTTGTAGGCTAAAGCCTACAACTAAGGCAAATAAAACTAAATATTTCTTCAAAATGCTTCCTTATAATTTGAATGTCAGAAATCTTCTTTCTAATTGCAAAAATAAGTGAATATTCATTCTTGTAAAGTATCTAATGCTTGTATTTTAAATTGAGATGAGAGCCTGCCGGCGGCTTTTTGGCTAACGCCAAAAATAAGCTCCGGTTCTCAATTTATAATAGAATTAAGATATATAGAGGTTAAGGGATGCTATTACAGGAAAAGAATAAGGTAGAGGATAAAGCTGATAAAATCTTGCAGAAAGCACTTGAAGGTGAGAGGATTTCAAAAGAAGAAGCTCTAACTTTATACGAAGAGGGAGATTTTCTAAAAATCCAATTTGTAGCGCGGGCTTTACGAGAAAAAGTCCTCAGTCACAAGTATGCAAGTTACACAATGTTTCGAGTCGTAAATTATACAAATTACTGCAATGTAGAGTGCTCCTTTTGTTCTTTCATGGATGAGATTGGGTCTGGTAAAGGCTATGTTCTGAGTAAAGAAGACATCGTAGAAAAAATGGAATTTGCCAAAAAAGAAAATGCTGACCAGATGTTCCTGCAAGGTGGAGTTTATCCAGATTTAAAATTCGATTATTACTTGGATGTTCTCTCTGCGGTTAAGAGCCGTTTTCCGGAAATGCATATTCGTGCTTTTTCTCCGGTAGAAATTATTAGTATGGAAAAGCTAACAGGTCTTAGCCTAAGAGAAGTATTACTTCGGCTAAAAGAAGCAGGACTTGATTCTGTTCCTGGAGCAGGGGCGGAAATTCTTACCGAGCGTATGCGTAATATTATCTCTCCCAAAAAGGCTAGTGTGAGCGAATGGACTCGCGCGATGGAAACCTGTCATGAAGTTGGGTTACTCGGTAGCGCCAACGTGGTGTTTGGCTCGGAGGAAACGAAAGAAGAAGTCATCGAGCACCTAAACGTAATCCGTGAGTCGCAAGATAGAACCAACGGGTTTCTATCGTTTATCCCCTGGACATTTCAACCCCAAACCAAGCGATTTAAAATTAGAATGGTTCCGACACATGAATACTTGAAGGTATTAGGTATTTGCCGCATATTCCTTGATAACATTTCTCATATTGAAACATCTGTAATGGTATTAGGAAAAGGAGTAGGGCAACTTGCTTTATACAGTGGAGCGGATGACGTTTCCTCTGTTGTCATCGAAGAAAATGTGCTTCGCTCTTATGGTCTCAAATCAGAAGAAGAGGCTACTCGCTTCTTAGCCGGTGCAGGCTTTACTCCTAAACGCCGTGATTTGCTTTATAATTATGATAAGTACCCTGATTATGTTCTTACTGGTAAGGAAATGAATTATATGAATTTGGGGGCTTCGTAGTTAATCAGGATTTGCCACAGAGGCACGGAGACCCAGAGGAGGATTGGGGATAATGGTAAATTTTGAATGGCGGGGAAGGAAAAGATTGGTCACTGAGTGATTTTCGTGGGCGCCTATACAATAATGCAAAGAAGAACAGAGTGTAACTTGCACTTTTTAGTTGCGAAAATTGTATCGAACGTAACGCTAATTGTAAAAGTCAATTGTCTGAACTGTGATTTTTATGATTCATGTGATTGGGATGATTAGAGCAGAAAGTTAAATTTATAACTAAATCATTCCATTTACGTAGGGCATAGTTCAAATATGTATGTTTTTAATCAGAATATATACATTTGAGGGTAATATGTATTAGTTGAACTCGATTTATTTAATACCATTAACCATAAAGTAAATTACCCCAATAAAAAATTGAAAAGGTAGTGTTGCTATGTCTGCAACTAAACCTATTGGCTGCATAATTAATTCCCAGAAAAGAAGGACGTATTCTCCTTTCGGATCATTTACAATGTTTTTGTCCCATAAAAGGCTTATAGATGTTCTTCCCTCAAAGTTTGTGTTTGAGAAAAGTAAAATATGAGATTGGTTAGAATTACTTGATTGAATATGAAGAAGAACATTGAATTTGTTTTCTATAAGTTTGTCTTTATCCACTTCTAAATAATCTTGAAATTCCTTTTGATTTTCTTTAAAGCTTTTTGATGGCAAGAGTTCTCTAGAAATTGGATTTATGCTATAAACATCAAGTGTTCTTTCGAAACCGCTTTTTGACCAATTATTCTTAAAACGAACGATTAAAATGCTATCTGGAAAATTGGGATTATAAAAAACTCTACCCTGTTTTTGAAATTCGTCTGCAAAGTATTTTCCTGACCAAATTTTATCAATTGCCCACTTTGATTCAGCAGGAAGCAATGCTTCTTCTTCAGGACATGTTTGAAGATGCCTCATCTGATAGCGGTACCTAACATTTATTAAATCTAGACACAAATCATCTCCTCCTAACATATAAAAGTGTACAATATAAGGATTATTTCCTTCTAACTTAATCTCTCGTATTTGAGAGAATCTTTCCGACTGCTCTTTTTGGATAATTGCTTTAGTCGTAGATCCTCTGGCATAGTCTGCCTGCTTTCCTGCATAATGAAAAAAAACACAATTCACCGAAAGCGACACATTCACCAATAAAAATAAAACAAATACAATTAGCTCCCGTTTCATATAAAGCAATTTTAAAATTTCGAGTTTGATTAGTCAATGCATTTATACCAAAATCAACTCGATTGCGGATACAATTAATTATTCACAACCTAATCATTTCTATCCTAAAGCTCTATTACATTCAAAATTTCTAACAATCCCTCTTTCATTTGATTTATCTTTAATACAATATTAAGCAGGATAAAATCCTTATTGACAGCAAAATTATTTTCCTAAATCTATTTTTAAATGAATTTCCCTATCAATTTAAACTTCGGAGCTTTCGAAATATCCTCTCACTTACTTTTTGAAACACTCGCATTTCTAATCGGATTTCGTTATTACCTTATCCTAAGAAAAAAAGAAAAAGATCTACTTACATCCGAAGAAAGGCTTTGGATATTAATTGCAGTTTGTGTCGGTGCACTTCTATTTTCTCGATTCATCGCTGTGATGGAACATATTCAAATGGTTAACAGTGATACTCCGCTATTATTTTATTATTCACAAAAATCAATTGTAGGCGGGCTTTTAGGTGGACTAATTGCAGTTGAAATAACCAAGAAATTTCTAGGAATTAAATCTTCTTCAGGGGATATTATGACTTACCCGCTAATCCTTGGGATTATGATTGGACGCGTTGGTTGTTTTTTGGCTGGACTCGAAGATGGGACTTATGGAATCGAAACAAATCTTCCATGGGGAATAGATTTCGGTGATAGAATTATGCGTCATCCGACACAGGCATATGAAATTATTTTTTTATTTCTATTGTGGCTATCAATTCGTATTTTAGAATCACCGAAAGTTCTTTTTAGTCTACACAAAATTATTAAGAATTTATTTGTTAATCCAAAATCTTTACCTAATGGGGTTAGATTTAAATTTTTCTTATTTAATTATTTGTTTTTTCGATTCCTAATTGAATTTATTAAACCAGTAGATTTTTTTTATATGAACCTTTCTTTTATTCAAATTGCATGCCTCATAGGCATTCTCTATTATTTTATTCTTACACTTAGATTTATTTTCAGACCAAGAGATAATTCTTAATTAACCCCGTTTGTTAAAATTTTTTTGAACGGATGATGTTTGTTTACTTGAGTAGATAAAAAAATCATTTAGATAAAATAAAAATATCATTTCCATGTCTAATAAATATAAATTTATACAAATTGCTAAAAGTAATTTCAGATTTATATAAATCATTTTAAAAGGAAAAAGAATGAAGCCTGCCAAGATTGAAAGTATTAAATTAAATCAAATTGCGAAGAAGATACAAGAAAAATCCGATGAGGCTATTGGATTATTTTTATTCAATGGTTACAGAATCCAAGTTAGTAAATATAAAATGGATGGCGGAAGTAGAGTTCGCATATTATATAATAAAAGGAGAGCCAAAGGAGTTTGCATCGTTTGTGAAACAAAGATTAAACGAGTGAATCCTTCATCTGGAAAATTATATCGGTTATGCGACACTCATAGAAATTCGATCGATAAGCAAAGAAATAAAAATCGTTCTCTTGTAAATTAAGCTAGTAAAATTCCTTTTTTAAGAAAACGAATTTCTTTTTTTAATGAGTTGAGCAAAATTTCTTTTTGTCTTGACTCATTCAAATCTTTTTCATGCCTGAGGAGGTATATCTCTGTTTTGCGAATCATTTGTTTTAAATATGGTATTTGGCTTATTTTTTCCTTTATCTCTTCTAGTATTTTTTCTGGCTCTCCTGGTATTTCTGAATGCAAATACTGATTTAAAATAGCAATTTCATTTAGAAATTCTTCCTTGAAACTTTGACCCTGAGAATTTTTACTCTGTGCATTTGACCAAGGAGCTAATTTTCTCCAAGGGAAATCATGTTCGCTGAAAGAGGTAAACAATTGCTCTGCCTCCTCAAGCTTAATATTTCTCATATTGTCAATGTAAGAACCTCGGTCGCTGATATTGTAAATTTGTAATGTAGTAGTCTTAGCTGATTCTTCGAACCAATGTTTATAGATACCTAAAACATAATCAGTGAGAACGTTTCCGGCGTCACATGCTTTTACATATCTTGTTTCTCTTTTTCTCACAATCTCTTCGTTTATTTTTTCCAGACTTTTTTTACGGTTAATTAGTGTTAGCCATTTTTCATTATGATGCGTTCCTGTAGAATGAATTTCCCGTCCGGTATAAGCAAGGTCTTGACCGGTTAGGTAAATGGGGGAAAATCCCATTTGCCGCAAGACATCGAATGCGCTTGTGGCTACGCTTCCACCTGATTGAACTTCTCCGATATGTCCTAATTTTTCTTCAACAATTTCTCCACCAGCAGTTATCTCTCTAAATGGTTTTCCTGATGCGTCTACTTGAAATTTGGCTGTTAGACTATGTATAATAGATTTGAAATTAAAATTACGTAGTAGCATAGGAGATGTTACGAAGTCAGCAAATATTGGGACTTCCGATAAATCTTCCCCTATAAAATGAAAATAAGAATGAGTCTGTGCGTCTAATGTCATTACTCCGTCAGGAATGATTCCGAATTTTAAAAGAACCTTAAGTGCAGTATCACAGGCGAGGAGAAACACTTTGTTCCTGTTTTCTTTTATAAATTCACATTGGCTTCGTAGACTAGGACCTGCTGAAACTAAAATGGCTGGTATATTATTATAATCCGCAAGGCATTCTTTAAATTTATATCTTGGCGTTGAATGTGAATTGTATTGAATTAAATTAGAAATAGAATTTCGAACCCAGATTCTTTCGAATTCAAATTTAGTGAGTAGATCGCTCATCTTTGAAGTAAAGAGTTTGTTTATTCTTTCCTCAATATCGTTATAAAATTCAGGATTTAATTGGATGCTCGGGCTGTTTCTATAGAACTTAATGCCGGATAGCCGCTCGATTGGTAGTGATTCAATGTATCCCCAGAGAAGATGTAGTAGTCTCTCACCAAGGAATAAATGTCTTCCGGGGATATCCATTGCCGGATAAATGAAATTATCCCATAGACAGGAAAGAATTTCCTCAGATGAATCTATAAATAGAATGATTTGGTTTGCAGGGAGTTTTTCATTTATAGCTTGAATAATATATGGGTTTCCAAGTCCAAGGACTACGATCAAATCAGTAGTTTGGATTTTCTTCTCGCCGATCATACGAAGACCCGATGTCAGCGGAGCGACTGAACTCGCTAGATTTTTTTCGTTTAGCGAGACATAGTATTCTTCTTTTCCTTTTACTTTTTGTAATATATAGGGACTTATTTCTTCAGATGACCCTTGAAAATAAAGGCTTAAATAAGGTTTTTTAGAAAATAATTCTTTTAAATTTATTGGTGACATAATATACCCTTTTTATAATGTACACCCTAGAGATTTGGTCAATCGGTTTTAAAAAAGAAAAAGCGACCAAACTCGGTAGTTTTAAAAGTTTCTGGATGGGTGTTTTTTGTATCCTCCCGGCAAGGAAGATACTATAGAGCG
>JANYCR010000375.1 GCA_025360185.1 Leptospiraceae bacterium
TAAAGTAAGTGGATTCAGTATAGTCCCACTACTTAAAACTCCTACTGAACAATTAATGTCAGCATCAGTCACACTTGCTCCGGAAATTGTTCCCGTTGGATTAGCAATTGCACAATTTTGATTTGTTGGTTGAGTCAGAACACTAACAGAATACTGGCTATTATCTGCTAGACGAGTAGGAAATTGATAAGAGCCATTTACGGAATAAGTAAGTGTATCCGTTCCATTATTTTGCAGTACAACGGAATTTCCCGAATTAAGCCTCGATATCGTTCCTCCAATTGTAAATCCGGTAGTCACCACCTTCTTCCCCAATTCCCTTAAAATCAACAACTCCGGCAACACTCCATTATCCCGAATGAGACAACTTGCGTGAAGAAGAAAGAATAGAAGTAAGATAAGTATTTTAGATAGCATAAGCCATTTTAGCATTGGAGGGACTGTAAAGATACTAAAGAATCTTCTTTACTTCAAAAACAGATTTAGCTTTTTTAATTTTAAGTAGAATCTTTTGAAGGCGATCGACGTCTTTTATTTTTTGAACTTCGGGGAATAGTTTTAGACCTTCTGAGTGAAACTTTAATTCAAGAACCATTTCAATCGCAAGTAAAATGGATGCTATTCCTTTTTCGATACCCTTTTCAATACCTTGCTCGATTCCCTTTTCAAGTCCTTGGTCGAAAGCATAGCCCATATCCGTATTGTAATCAAACTCACCTTTTAGTCTCGCCTCATAGTCTGCTCGCTTCCCATTCGTATAAGAGACAACTTTTAGCTCGGAGATGGTTTTCTTTGTTTTCGGATTTTTCTTTTCTAAAATCTTCATTTGGTCCCCTCTTAAATTTTGTGCTTCTCTTAGCAGAAATATCCAAGCGTCTAGAAGCGTTTCCAAAGATTCCAAAGCACGTGGAAATTTTCTTAATTCAATAATGTGAATTTCTAAGTCTTCTGTCAAACGATATTTAGGATCATTTTTCTCTAGAACGTGAAAAACAGAATGAAATTTATTCGTATTAGGCAGAAGAGTAAAATTTACAAAATTAAAAGAATATACTTTCGGCAATTTATCATACTTCTGTCCTTTCAAAATACTTTTAGAATACAATTTTGCCCAATAGTATAAAATGCGTTTTTCAAAGTAAGTTTTATGAGAAGCTTGCATTTCTATAAGAAAACGATTTCCATTCTTGTCAATCGCTTGCATATCTAGTATAGAAAGTTTATCTTTTTTAAAATCCTTTGGAATTTCTGGATTCAAAATATGAATTTGCTCAATCTGTTTTTCATTTGCAAATTCAGGAAAAGAATTTAATAGAGCGAGAAGCAAATCGGGATTTTTCCCAAAGACAGCTTTAAACACAAAATCATTTGTTAAGGGCAGAAGTTTCATAAGAGGGATAATTAAATTACCCCCTAATATGTAAGGCAGATTTTCAAAAGGCGAAGAATTTTTTTAAGATTATTACGCAGTTGCGCAGGCATTTCCTTACATCATTACAACTTATCGTGTTCTAGGGGCTCGCGATCAGGAACTAGTTTGAGAACTTGGAGATATTTTTCTTTATTCGCTCGCTTGGCTCTATCTTGGATAAATCCATCGGTAACCCACGATGAAATTTTTTCAGCGACTGCTAAGCATACAAAATATTCGAGAGAAATTCCATCTTTTCTAGATAATTCTTCCATCTTAGCCACAAGTGAGTCAGGCAAATTGATATTTAACGCTCTCATTTAACTACTCCCATTTTTAAAAGCAGCTCCTTTATTTGAATAAAGCCCTGAAATTAAAACGGATGTATCAATTACAATTTTATAAAGCATAGATAATTTATCTTTTGGGGAAAGTAAAGCACAATGGGAAAGTTTCCGGCGTTTCGAGTGAACGGATGAATTCATCTCGATTCTTCTCTACTATTAAAGTAAAATCTATACTGTCCAAATCTAAAAATTGTTGGCATACAACCTCAAGCCCTAAGCAGGACAATATTATCCCTACTAGAACTAACGTCTTTTGGAAATACTTTTATTTCCATTCCAAGACCGATTACGTGCAAGTATTCAATCAGGGTAGAAATTTTCATATCCTTTCTACTTTCGATTTTGGAAATTCCAGATTGCGAATACAGCCTAATATCCTCTTGACGGATTCCCATTTTCTTTCTCAATTCAGAAAGTTGAATTTGATAGATTTCTTTCTTTGCTTGTTTTCTTGCTCGCTCAACTCTTTCTTTCGGAAGCATTGCCGCAAGCTCATCTAAAAAATCAGTCTTCTTTTTTTTTGTTACTCTTTTCATTTTTTGTCCTCCTCAATTGACTCAAATGCAATTCGTAAAGTCTTTCAGACTTGCGAAGCATGGTTTCATAAAAACGATTATCCCCTTTTTTATCTCCACCGATTAGAAGAATAATATTTCTTTCAGGATCAAACGCAAAGAAAATTCTAAAGACTCGATTTTTATTTTGAATCCTTAGCTCTTTTAGATTCTTAATCTTTGAACCTTTAATTGTATCGACTTGCGGTCTTCCTAGTGACGGACCTAGATTTTGTAAAATGGTAAGATTCTTCAAAATTGCTTCTTTGGCATCATCGTCTAATTCCTTAATCCAAAGAATAAAATCAGTTGTCCTTCTGATATTCCACATAATGTTAATATGACATTTTGGAATATTTCGTCAACGATTTATTTTATTTATGTGAAGTGGAGTATCTTCGCTATCATAGGAATTATTACCACCATTCGGTCACGCTTAGTTCCCCGTTCGATACTGATTGCCTCTAATCATTTAAGTAATGAGTGGATGTAAAAGGATTACTATAAATATATTTCAATAAAGTTTTTTATTTTTTGCTTTACGAACTAATTAATATTTCTAGAGTTGGGCTATAGTTTTCGGACGATTCTAGAACCCATGAAAATATTTTCAATAATTATAGGACTATTTATACTTTCCTGTGGGTTAATTCAGGATAAAGGTAATTTGCCGGAATTACTCATAATGCGTGAATTAAATAAAAAAGGCTCTTCAAATTATATTCCAGCGAAAATATCCATTACTCCTACAACCAATCTTAGAACAAGCGAATCAGGAACAAGCATCCAAATAAGCGTTAGTATCAATAAAGCACCAACGAGCGATGTAAATATTAAAAATATTACAATCTCCGATGCTCTCGAAGGAAAAATAGATAAAACTTCTCTAACCTTTACTTCTTCAAATTGGAATACAATTCAAATAATAACAGTAACAGGTCTAGATGATTTAATTGTTGACGGTGACAAAACGTATACAATTTCTTTTGACCCAAGCGTAAGTTTTGATACAGAATTTAATGGGCTAACAATAAATAGCTTATCAATTACAAATGTTGATAATGATACAGTTGATTTTGTAATGACTCCGATTACTGGATTAATCACTTCAGAGACAGGAACGAGTACTAATTTTACCGTACAATTAACAAGTCCTCCAACGTCTACTGTTACTATACCAAGTATTACCAGTTCGAATACTTTAGAGGGAACAGTATACAATAGTTCTTTTTTACTCTTAACAAAAGGGTATGCAT
>JANYCR010000377.1 GCA_025360185.1 Leptospiraceae bacterium
CAGTAAATGCTTCTTCCCACGCTCTATTCTCGGATCCGCTAGTCCTTTAAAATGCTCAACTATATTTATTCGTTCTTCCATCCCTACAATATTTTATATCGTAGAGTATGTACAAGACTTATTTTAATGCGTTTGCCCTAGTCAGGATGCTATTCATAACAGTTCCAGCAACAATAGCTCCTCCCGCACCCTGCATAGATTTTCCCATTGCATCTCCATTAAAAAAGAAAATATATTTTCCCGATCGCGTTGGAAACTCTAACAGATTGGTTATACAAATATCACCACCGAGATCTGAATTTCTTTTTTGAAATTCGAATTTTTTCTTTTGCTCAATAAAAAATTCTGTCTTAACTAGATTCGAAGTATTATCATTTCTAGTAAGTGGTTGCTGGATTAAAGAAGTCAAAAAATAATCACCCGTCTGTTGAATATTTAAAGAATGAATCTGCTCCATTTTTTCAGTGACTTCTCTTGTTCTTTCAATCACCTTGGATTCTAATTTTCGATTTAACTCTCCGAGAGATTTATTTTTTAGTTGTAGTTCTTTAGAAAATCGTTTCAAACTAATGTATAATTCTGAAATCCTGGAAAGCGCAACTCCACTGATCGACAAGAAAAAGAAAAGTGTACCAATATGCATCAGCATATTTGCTGAAATTATCCCAAGAACAATGAATACATCATGAACTGCAAATACTACTAGTGAAATAGCACCTATCGAAAGAATTCTAGCTTCAAGGTTTTTCTTTAAGGCAAATCGAATGATTTGAAAAAAATACAGTAACATGCTAATGGATAGTATCAAGTCAAATGGAATTAGTGTTTTCCATATTGGAAAAAAACCTATTACATCAAATAATAACGCAAAAAAAGCATACGCTAGAAATAAATAACCGATGCCCATGAAGACAAGATTCAGTCTCGAACGAAAGATTGTAGTTATAAAAAGAATGATACCGAAAGGAGCTATATAGAGACTAACGTATTCTAGTCTTAATCTCATAGGTGAAATTGGTAAGATCAATTGGGAAATATAATTTATATTAAAAAGCCAAATACTAATAAAAATAAAAAATATAGTAAGCGCTAAAGAAAATTTATCTGATCGTCTAAGTAAAAAGCTAGCAAAAAAGGCAATGCCAAGACTAGAACTTATCACAACAACGGCTAAGGCTGGAAGGTTGGTAACAAATGTATCAGATAATATTTCATCATGATTTCCAAGCGAAGGCGCAATCAACATGGAAGAGAATTCTGTATAGATACTAATATAAATATATTTACTTTTAGAATTTTTAGGGATTTGAAATAAATGATTTATCCAACCTAAAAACTTTCCTGGATCAAAAATAGAACTATCATAGAATTTATAAATTTCTTTTCCATCAAGATATGCAGAAATAGCAAAAAGAGTCTTCGGTATAAAAACGGCAGGATCTTTCAATTGATTTTCGGGTATTGGGATGCGCATTAAAGTATATTCCTGACGATTTGAATTAGAAAATATTTTTTTACTAGGTATATTCTTCCATTCAAATTTATCAGGATTTTCAATAGCCTCTAGAGACTCTACAGGTTTAAAAGGTAACTCTAAAATTTGCCAACCAGAATCTAGCCTTAATGTTTCCTGTGAATAAATATTTAAAGTAAATAAATACAGTAGTGCGAGAAGTAATTTGATGAATAATCGAGACATAAGCCTAATGAGAAATGATAATTATACAGTAATAAAATTGCAAGTAAATAGTAATTTTATTATATTATACTAACGATGCATCAACTACGGGGCTATGCGCTTATATACCATTTCTCACAAATAAGTTCTGTTATTTCCGAGAAATTACGTTGTCGTTGTAGCTTGTTTTTTTAGAAAAGCAACATAGTCGTCGAGAGACAGAAACAAATTAGTCGTATCTTCAAGATTACTAGACGCAATAATAAATCCCATATGTTTACCTGCAATAATTGAAATCTTTTTATTACCAAAGAGACCGATGATTTTTTCAAGGATATGAAGCTCGTCCATGATTAGATCAGGTAAATCACGAATATCCAAGCTTACGCTTTTGGGGATAAGGCTCTTTAAAAAATCAGGATTGAAGATATTTCGAATTTCAGGTAAGACATATTTCATTCCCGATTTGAATGAGATTAAAGTAATTGCATCAGTAGGATTTTCAATCACTATATGATGCTTTCTGAAAATGATATTATCTTTTTTTTGCTCGCGGGCGACTATCAAAAGGCTTTTGATTTTTTCTATGAACTTTACCTTATTAACTGGTTTGACAAAATAGTCATGAACACCTGTTTTTCTGATATTCTCTAGTAAATTTCTGTCATTAGAGCGAATCGTTGGAATAATTGGGATGTCCTTTGTGATTGGATCTTTTCTTAGAGTTAAAAGAGCTGCCATCGTTTCTCGATCATTCGATTCAATAGCGATGACAATTAGCTCGGGTAGAACTGATTTAGTCAATTCAATCCCTTTTTTAATTTCGTGAATTCTCACAGTCTTATATTTATAGCTTTGTAGGAAAGCATCAATATCTTTTGCTTCTGGTTCGTTTGTATCAATAATTACAATAGTTTGCATTTCTAATTTATTACCTAAAATTCCTAATGTGACTTAGTCCAGAATAATATTCTAGAATTCGTGTAAATTTATTGCGAGCGTAGATAAAAGCAAGTCTTTTTTACTTTCATTTACTTAGTTTTATCGAAATTGGTCTATATAATTTATTTAATGTGACCTTGATGATTGGCTTTGAGTTTGAAATCGGATTTGCTAGGAAAATATAGTAAACTGCTCTTGCTATGGCATTTTTTTTGAATAATTCCCATGCGATCTCTCGCTTGTTCCCGAATTCGTACGAGTAGGTATGTCTACTATGTCGAGTATCATCCGCGCGGAAGTTTTGAACTGATTTTATTCGACCCGTTTCATCAAATATAAAAACCGTTTTAGATACCTGTTTTTTATTTTCACAGGGCTTTTGGTTGGAATCAAAATATTGAACTAAGGAATAACAATCCTCGTCTTTTTTTGTCTTTGCTAGACAATACTTGTTGTATTGGTAATTTATCTTGCTAATTCCTTCGGAATTATTCGTTGGGCTAAGCTTCGCATTTAAATACAATTCCTCAGTTTTATTTCCATCCGTATTAAAAGTTACTGCCATCTTTGCAAAACCAAGATTACTCTCGATAGGCTTATTTTCCGAATTGAAGTTTTCTATGGAGGTTAGTTTCCCTTTGGAATTATAAGTTCTTACCTGTTTTGCGAAACCGTCATCGCCTTCAATCAATTTGCCACTAATGTCGTAGTATTCTTCTGAAATCATATCTTTATCTTTAAAGGAGGCGGTATACTTTGCGTAGCCGTCGCGAGAATTGATTGGCTTATTATTTCCATCGAAGTATTCTTCTAATATTTGATTTCCTAATGCATCATACTTTTGTATCATAATTGCATAATTTTCACCGCTGAATTTTGGCTTATTTTCTGTATCAAAATATTCTGTTTTTATTTCCTTTCCTTCTTTTGAAATAGTAGTCATAGTTTTTACAATAGCTACTTCTAGAACTTCATTTATCTTAAGTTTTCCTTCTGTGTCGAAGAACTTTGTGATTTTTAAAATACTATTGTCCTTATTCTCTATTTCCGATGTAGTGCGCGCAATGCCGTCTGCAGGGTCTAATTTTAATTTGCCGTCTTTGCCATATTCTTCTTCTAGGATTACTGTTCCATCGTTTGCATATTCAAAAATATACTTTGCAAATCCTTTTCCATCTTCTTTTAGCTTTCCATTTACATTTCGAAATTCTGTTAGAATTTTATTTCCTTTACTATCATAATTATAAATAGCTTTCGAAATTCCTTTTGTATTTTCTTTCGGGAATCCCTTTTTATCAAAAGTTTCTTGTAAAATAAGTTTGCCTTTTTCGGAAGTAGTATAGTCATACGTAAATGATTCGCTTGCAATTCCTTCTTTATTTTCCTTTGGCTTTTCATTTTCTCCATAAAAACTAGAAGTTAAGCGGTTACCTCTTGCATCGTAGGTATATACGTATTTGGCGATACCGGTAGGATCTTCTTTGTATTTACCTTTTATATCGAAGTATTCGACAAGGATACGCTTTCCATTGATGTTATATTTGTATTTGATCTTAGAAATTTTATTTTTA
>JANYCR010000410.1 GCA_025360185.1 Leptospiraceae bacterium
GTGTGCTCAGTGAGAGATTTTTTCTTTGCTTTTACACAGCCCCTGAATAGCTTTCCCCAAACCATAAATACCAACGCCTTGTAAGTTTAGAAGGATGAAAACGAAACCAGAGTGCATCCGGTATATACACATTAGTCTTACAATAATTGCATTCCAGGATTCTTTTTGCTCCGTCAATTTTTAAAGCGCCACCGCAGGCAGGGCAAGTAAATACAACTAGATCAGAAGAAGTTGGATTTTTCAGTTCAGACTTTTGGTTTTTATGAATTTGTGTATCGTCTTCGCCGACAAGATGAGTAGCAGAGCGCAAAAAGGAGGAATACTCTTTCGGAATTAGGCGGATAAATACTGTTTCCTCCTCCAATGTAAATAGGTTTTCATTTAAACTAGCAAGCGCCTGTCTCATTGGAATTGGTTTTCTTTTTAGAGTTCGTGGCTCTTCTCTGCCATAGAGTCTAACACAGACATTCCCCTCTACATAGAATGGAATTACATTTCCTGTAATAGTCAACCTATCATCATTCTCATCTAATACTCGTTTACATATCTCGCCTAGAATTTCTTTCCAGGAAGATTTTGAAATAGTAATAACCGTTAGGCAATGATAGCATAAGATACTCGGAGAAAGTGCATTTAGTGGAACAGGATTTCCGCAATACCTACATTCTAATTTTAATTCTATTGCGATGGCTGCCATAAAAATGTAATAATTGGAAATAAGAATCGAGTCAAGAAAATTCTTTTTATTTAAGGGCTTCTTCTAGAGAACTGTGAATGAGGAATTTATCATAGATACCAGAAAGCACCATGACTTCTTTCACAAACTCGCCCGGAGCGGTTAATGCGAATGACCCGCCTTTATAGGTAGATGTTTCTTGAGCAACGTGAAAAAGAAGGGCAACGCCAGACGAGTCTATAGATTCCAAGTCTTTCAAATCAAAAATAATTTTATGTTTAGCCTCATGCAAAATTGGATTTAACTTTGAGCGAATAGATGCCAATTCAGCAAACCCTAACTTTCCTTCAAAATGAAAGATTGCATAAGGTGGTTTCAAATTTAATTCAATATTCATGGCAGTTTGTAAAACGAAAGGAAACTTTAAGGGAAGGAAGTCAAATAGTCAAGCAGAAAAAAAGGATTAGGCAATGCGTAGGGGAAGAAGATATCTCTCACAGAGGGCACGGAGTTCACAGAGAGTATTGATTTTATTGACTCTTTTCTCTGTGTTCTCATTGTGCTCTGTGAGAAATTCATGTTTTTACACAGTCCCCTACGCATTGCCTAATAGAACTGCAATATTTTATAATTTTGCTTCTAAGAGTCCCTTAGCAATAACGCGCAGCGCCATTACTTCTTCGGCTCCCTCAAAAATAGAGAATACGCGGGAATCTACAAAGTAACGAGATACAGCGTATTCTTCTGCGTAACCCATTCCGCCATGAATTTGCATTGCTTCCCGACAAACCCATTCAGAAATTTTAGATGAATAAAACTTAATGAGGGTAGCTTCCATTTGCCCCTTGTGGTCGTCCATAAGACGGGCAACAAAGTTTGTAAACTGACGGGATGCCTGGATAATCATTGCCATCCGGGCAAGTTTGTATTGAGTAAGATTGTATTCGTAAATTGGTTTTTTGAACACCTGTCTTTCTGTCGCATAACGTAGTCCTGCTTCGAATGCGGCTTGCATTACACCATTTGCGCGGGCAGCGGTTTGGATACGTCCACCGGCAAATCCTTCCATTTGTAAATAAAAACCTTTTCCACGGTATGCTTCGCCGCCGACAAGGTTTTCATCGGGAACAAAATAATCTTCGAAGGAAACTTCAAAGGAGTGCATTCCACGATAACCGATAGTTCCAATAGCTTTCCCTTCCATACGACCACCGCCTTCTTGTTTGTGGTCAAAGCTATGTCCAAGAAATCTAGGTTTCTCAGCGAGTAATATGGATAAACCTTTGTGCTTTAATTCTAAGTCTGCTTCTGTGCGGCAAAGAACTAACAAGACGTTTGCGTATCCGGCAAAAGTACACCAGGTTTTTACACCGTTGATTTTCCATCCGCCTTCTACTTTTGTTCCAGTAACAATAACGCCTGCAACGTCTGATCCGTAATTTGGCTCAGTCACAGCAACTGCTGCCATCACTTCTCCACTGGCAAGTTTACCGAGCCATTTTTCTTTTTGTGCTTCCGTTCCACCTTTTAGAATTGCTTTGGAAACAATTTCAGGACGAGTAATTAAACTTCCTGCAATCCCAAGTCCACCGCGAGACAACTCTTCCGTAACCACAAGCATACTGATATTATCCGGTTTGTCAGCAGGTTGGATTCCTCCGTAAGTCTCAGGAATACAAAGACCAAAACAACCCATATCATTTAAACCATCAATAATGTCTTGGGGGATAATATCATCATTGCGATGAACGTGCTCTGCGTGCGGCTTAACAACATCTTCCGCAAACTTATGAAACGTCTCACGGAAAGATTCATGATCTTCGCTTAAACCATAAGCGCCAGCGTGACCAACTTTATTAATTGTTTCAATGATTCGTGAGTAGTGCTCAATCTTAGTTGAGTTTTGAATGAATTCATTTACCTCAGAATTAAATAATTCAGAAGTAACTTTTTCGTGAGTAACAGTGTATTCAACTGGTTTAGAAATAAGCTCCGAGCGAATATGAGAAACGACTTCAGCTGCAAATACTACTGCCATTTCTTGTTCGAGTTCTCCAGTTCCGAAGGAAGAATCCCAAGCGTACGATACAAAATTTTCGGCAATTTTTTGCTCAGCAGTCATCCAGGAAAGTTGATAGAATACATATTGATTCTCGTCCATCTTGCCAACAGAAATTCCACCTTTCACAGTGCATTGCACCGCAAGACCTTTTGTAATTTCTTCGAGAAGGTTGCCAGATGCGGCAAGTGATTTAAGGGCTGATTCTTTATCTAAAGCGATTGTTGCAGTAGCCATTGAGCTATCCTCGTTATTTTTAATATATACTTACAATAACTTAGGATTTAGGTTTCCTGTCACTTCGAAATTGGGTTAGTTGCCACGGAGACACAGAGAATTGAGATTAGCCATTTTTATTCATGTCCTCATCTTAAAGAGGATTTATGAAGGAATCGAATCAAATCAACAGTCGAAGTATGACAAACAATACTGAGTAGTTACGAATACTCCTACTATAATATTTTTACGTTCAACCAGAAAAATGAACGGGCAATCAAAAAAGAAAAAAAGTTATACATGTGGGATTGGTCTATGTGCGAAAACGAAGGTGCGCGATTTGAAAACCTAGTTGCCAGTCATTTACTTAAATACTGCCATCTCATTGAAGATAGTGAAGGATATGATATGCAATTGCATTATTGCCGCGACAGGGAAGGAAGAGAAGTTGATTTTATTGTTACAAAAAATAAAAAAATTGAATTTGCAGTCGAGTGTAAACTCCAAGATACAGCGCCATCTAAACATTTACTCTATTTTAGAGAGCGCCTCAAAATACCAAAGTGCTATCAAGTTCATCTAGGTAAAGAAGACTTCGGCGATGAGGATCTCGGCATACGCGTATTACCCTTTTGGAAACTTTCGAAAGAGATGAACTTTGTGTAGCGAAATTGCAACACTTCGACTATGCTCAGTGTAGAGGATAACAGTGTTATATCCGCATGAATATGACTGCTATTCTCTTAAAAAACTTTTCTAATATCCTTCTCTTGGCATCACTATCCTTACTATATCTCCTTCTAGAAAAGAAGCTCTTGGATTGTTGATGATACTATCATCTTGAGTCACTCCATCAATAATCTCAACTATTGTATCCATTATCTTATTTATTTTTATTGGTTTGAATTGAATTTTATTTTCTTTGTTTATTGTAGCAACCTGTGTTCCCTTTTCATTGTATACAATTGCACTCGATGGAATTGTGAGCAAATCCTTCTTAACCGGTGCAGTCATATTTACACTCGCATAAGAACCGGGCCAGAGTGACCTATCAGCATTGTCAATTGTGAAAACAGCAAGAACAGTTTGTGTCGCTGGATCAAATCCCTTTGCTATTGTTAAAAATTCAGCTTCGTATGTTCTGTGTGCAAATTGAGCAACAATAACTTCAGCTTTCAATCCTGATTTTAATAAGTATGCAAAGGAGCCCGGAACTGAAACAAAGAGACGCATCCTGTGGATATCAGACACAGTAAAAAGATTTGAAATTGCTTTTGTATCACTCAAATTTCCATCTTTATTTACATAATCTCCTACATTGATATTTCTCTGTGTCACAATTCCTTTAAAAGGAGCAATGATTCTTTTGAAATTGATGAGAGCATCATACTTGTGAATATTTTTCATCGCCGCTTGTAGCTTTGCTTTTTCTGCATTTTTATCTGCGACTGCCACTGAAATAGATTGCTCTGATACTGCATGTGACTTTTGTAAAGACAAATATCGATTAGCCGTAACATCAGCAAGTTGATATTTTGCGTCCTGTGATTGAAAATCTGCTTTAGCTTGTGCATACTCCGCATCGAGTGCGGGAGCTTGCACTTCTGCAAGTAAGTCTCCTTTATTGACTTCGGCTCCATAATCTTTGTACCACATTTTCACATAACCGGATACCTGTGCATAGATTGGTGCTTCATACCAGGCTTTTAATGTGCCCGGTAAGGTGATTGTTTCGATTGGGTTTGGTGGCGCCGGATGAATAATCGCAACAGTGGGTATTGCAGCGTCTAACGTTTCTTTTTTGAGTTGTCTAAAACCATAAAACCTAATAAAAATTTCAAAGAAAACAAAAAAGACCAAACCGATTAATAAAAATTTGAAAATTGTTTTTTTAGAAATATGTTTAATCATGTTCTTCCCTCTTCTTATCAATGCTAGAATTTATTTGGGATAATTCATTTTCTTCCTCTAAGTTTTTTTCTTTAGAAGTAAGAACTTTTACTA
>JANYCR010000421.1 GCA_025360185.1 Leptospiraceae bacterium
CGCGATCCAAATAAAAGTTACAACTCGATTCCTAAAAACCTTTCTGGTGGCGAAAAACAAAGAATCCTTGTAGCAATGGCAATTGCTGTAGAGCCTGAGATTGTGGTTGCAGATGAACCGACAACTGCCCTAGACTCAATCAATGAAAAGTTGACTCTAAGCCTTCTATATTCTCTATTGAAAAATAGTGGAATTGGGCTTGTCCTAATCACACATGACATGAGAATAGTTCGCGAATTGGCAGATGATGTAACCGTTTTAAAGTCAGGTGAGCTAATCGAAAAAATCACTTTACTAAATAAAAATATGAATAGATTACAATCTGAATATTCACAAAAATTGGTTTTAAAATAATAGTGAATGGATTAAAAAGAGGTAAATTTTGAAGTTTAAAAGCCTGATTCTTAGTATCTTATTTTTTTCAGCAATGCTAATAGCAGATTCTAAAGTGCAGCTAGAAAAAGTGGATGCAAATAAATACCCATTGGTGCATATCTATTTGCAGGAAAACAAAGCGAAACCCCTGCAAAGTGAAAATATTCATATTACCGAAACTCGCGAAGGATATACGAGACAAATTCATACGATTAGCATTCTAAAATCAAATCAACTCCGTCCGATTCGACTCATCCTCTCCATTCAAGCTTCAAATGAAACAGATAGACTACAATATTCCAAGCAGCTTGCGACTTCCTTTGTGCAAAGTTTAAGCACAGACGATAGAATCGGAATTCATATTTATGGAAGAGATACTTATTTTTTAAACTTAAATATGGAAAAGGCAGAAGCTCTAGAAAAAATCGAAGGGATTTCACAGGGCGCAGGGAATAGGACAAATTATGCGCTTAACTTTTTATTTTCTCAGATGAGAGAAGATGAATTACCGAATCTACTTTTTGTAATTAGCACTGATAAAGAAACTGAAGTCGATGACCCAATCGCAAATGTAATTAAAAAATCCCGTGCGTTAAAATTTCCTATTCATATGCTCGCACTGAGTGAAAAAAAATACTTAAGCCTCGCGGATTATAGCGAAGGAGAATTTTATCCGATTGAAAAAAATACTTCAATTGCTTCCATGCAATCACAACTTTATTCATTTAGAAAAACTCCCCCTATAATAGAATATAAATCTCCTTTCGCTGAGAATTCTAAACCATTACGATCTAACTCCGTTCAGATTTCTCTCAAAGTCGGTGAAAATGATTTTAAGGCTAATTATGATTTGACGCTGTTGACATTCATTAAGTCTAAATTCTCGAATATAGAATTCTTCTATTCATTCATGCTTGTAATTTTACTAATTTGTATTTTGTTATTGTATGCAGTTAACAGACGCAATAAAGCCCGTGCCTATGCGGAGGAGATGCGACTAAGAGAAGAAGAGCTTTTAAAGAATGATCTCTATTACCACGAAAATATTTCTACGGATACTACGGCTAATCCTACATTCAAAAAATATGCAAGTTATGAAGAGGAGGAAGAGGACACTCTATCTGATAATACAGAAGATTTATACTCCTATACAGCAGATGACACAAGCTCTTCTATGGCAACAATGTCAAGACCGGGAGTTGCCCACCAAGAAGATAGCTATGATATTTCGCCTGACGTTCTAGAAAAGGCTGAATCCTATGAGCGAGGAATTTTAATTCTAAAAGAAGGTCCAAATCCCGGAAGACAGTTTACTATTAACAAGCCGGAGATTACAATCGGAAGCACTGCTTCAAACGATTTAGTTTTATGGGATTCTTCGTTAAGCCCAATGCACGCAAAAATCAAAAGAGTAAAAAATGTATTCATACTTTTTGATACTGTTTCTAATACAGGCGTCTTCTTAAATGGTAAAAAACTTCTTCGTCCGAAGGCATTATTTGATTTTGACGAGATTCGAATCGGAAATAGCCTTTTATTGTTCAGAGGTAAATGATTGGAATATTCGAAAGAAATTTTAAAGACAGTTAAATCGGAAAGCTATGTTAGCCCCAAAGTCGAAAAAAAATATTTCGGTAATAAAGGATACGGGTTAGTAGCCCGTGAATTTATAAAGCAAGGTGAGATAGTTAGTATTTCGGGTGGGCTCATTTTAACAGAAGAGCAACATAGAGAAATAGTGGAGTTAAAAGGATTAGGGGATTATAGCTATTATATAGAAAATGGATTTTTAATTTGTCCATTAAATCCAGAAGATCCGAGCGACGATTGGAGAATGAATCATTGTTGTGAGCCCAATTGTGGAGTTAGAGGACAAATAGTATTTGTCGCAATGAAAGATATTGACATAGGTGAAGAATTAACCTTTGATTACGCGATGACAGAGACTAATCCTGAGTATTCGGTGGATTTACACTGCACTAAAGAAACCTGTCGCAAAAAATTCACCGGAAATGATTGGAAGAATCCTAGTTTACAAAGTAAATACAAAGACCATATGTCACTCTATATTCAAAATAAAATTAAGAATAATGGAAAATGAAGTTTTAAAAGATAAGATTTTTACTATTTCAAATTTTCTATCCATATCCAGGGCACTTCTATTGCCTTTTTTTATTCATTTTGCTGTCCTGTTCCAAGAGAATACAACCGCGATGATATATTACTATATTCTAATATTCATATGTGGTTTAGTAGTGCTCAGTGATTATTTAGATGGATTAGTAGCAAGGCTTCTAAATGAAGAAACGATTTTAGGTAGGTATTTAGACCCTGTCTCTGATAAAATTGTTACTATAGGAGGACTTTCAACCATTACGGTTTATTTCAATTTTCCGCTCTGGATATTACTTCTTTACGTCATTAGAGAAATCATTGGAGTCTGGCTAGGACTTTTTTTATATTTCAAACGAGGAATACAAGGAAAACCAAACTTCTGGGGTAAATGGCAAGTAGCCCTTGTAGCAGTTTGTGTAGTTCATTATTTAAGCTTACCAATTTTAATGCAGCATTTTCCTCGTTCCATCACTTGCATCCATCCTGAATTTTCAGGTTATCTGCTTATATCCATCGTATTTTTCGGATCGGTAAAATACATTTCCGATTATTGGGAAATTGTCTCGAATAAATAACTATTAAAAAATCAAGAAAGGAAACCAGTATGTCAGCAGATAAACAACCAAATGATTTATTTAATGCGGCTAAGAGTCATATGTCAATCTGGGCAGAAGCTTTACTGAAAGAAGATGGATATGATCCAAATATAAAAGATGAAAAAGGAAACACCCCACTTTTCTATGCGGCGGATGTTGGTAATATAGAAGCGATAGGATATTCTCTTTCTCCAAGTGCACTTGATACAGTCAGAGTTTTAATTCAAAACGGGGCTAATCCTGATATAACGAATGATTATGGTGAAACGGTTTTAGAAATTGCTCGCTCCCTTGTAACTGCAGGTGGAGAGTATAACACCTGGTTAACGCTTGCTTCTATTCTCTATGGAAATAATACCCCTATTTTCAAAGAACGCATAGCCAAAGTTGAGAAAGAGTTCGATCCAAATAGCGCATTTAAAACAAAAAAGAAAATTAAAGAAACGGAATTTCCAACTTTTCCTGGCGAGAAAGCACCTCCAATTACTAACGAGCAACTATCAGAAAAGCAAGAAATCGGAAGGGAAAGTATCGTTGCAGCGCTTATTATTGGACTTGCGTTTTTATTCAGCCCAATTTTAACTTTGTATTTTACATGGTCTGATCTATTTGCCCTTAGCTCCGATTGGCTTTGGATTGATAATTTAATTGTGGGCGTTACACTTTTTCTCTCAGGCGGAACGCTCAAGGTGGTTACAATGGAGGCGAAATTTCGAAGGCTAATTCCAATTTTCCTCCCATCCTTTGTTGCATGCGTTGCGTATTTCACAATTGTGATTTCATTTTTTCATCCTGACATTCGATATAGAGTTAAGAAATATTATTATTTACAAAGCGCCTTTCAAAATGCAGCGGGAAATCCATGGGTGCAAAGAGGATTCTATGAAGATTTTTTAGAAAGCGAACCAGGAAAAAAACTAAGAACCGACGAAGAATTAATAACAGGGTTAGCAATAAGTCTGAATGTGGATGCAAATAGGTCAGAAATCGGAAAAGGTTTCGGAGCAGATGATTACGCCAAACAAGGATTTACCGTGTACGCATCTTTTCGAGAGATGAATCTTTCTGATAAGGAAATTTTTTCTCGTCCGGAAGCAATTGGTCTTTTCTATGCCCTAGCACTAGCAGAGTCTAATCCCAATTTGCTTGAGATTTCAAAAATACCGGAAGAATTTTCCCAGAAATATATTCATTTTAAAGAAGGAGAAAAATTTCCACTTGGTATTTTAGATGATTCTAAAATGAATCTTTTCTTTGATCTAATTGTAAAGAACATTAAAGAGGCATCAGAGATTGAAACAGAGCTTGCAATTTTTATTCTGACTCAAATTCCTGTTAATCTTGACGATACTTCATTTGAAACGATTTTAAATCACTGGACCCAATATAAAAAATTCTACGAAAAAGAACTTCGACATTTAATAGCTCTCAGAAAAGAAATTCGACATAAATTTCTACAGGCGGCTAATTCAAATATGACTGTAAAAGTTAACTTGATAAACTCGGATAGTCAATCAGACTGGAATAGGCTAAAACCATTTTTGACCAGTACCGGATTTGCAGTGGAAAGAGGAGATGATGTAAGACTTTCTTTTCTTTTGACAAGCGAATTTTTAAAAGATAAAAAAGTCTACAGAACAAAACCGGTTAAAAAAACCAGAACCGTTACGAGAAACGTCCATCAATATAGTTATGGTTCCAGCTCATCCTATAGAACAGAAACACGCACAGAGACTTATACCGATTACGTGACAGACGGATTTGACATTGTTCCCACATATGTATATACCTATTCCTTTCCAAATCTAATTCCCGGTGATAGGGATATAAAACTTTGCGGAATGCTTGCTGATTGCTATTTGAATTCCGAAAAAGAAACTACTCTTCCTGTCGAAGCGTATGCTAGAGGGGATACTTGGATTTATGCGCTACCAAAAAAATTAGTATGCTTAGAAGGCTGCGATGGAAGATAATTAAATTATATATAACTAGGATAAGACTTGATGAATAAAATTCTAAAAAAACTCACCCTCTGGAGAAATGCCGGGCTTATTTCTGAAACTCAGTTCGAGTCAATACGACAGTATGAAGAAGAGCATGCCCCAAAAAATCTAGCGGCTTACACTGTTATAACGCTAGGAGCAATTGTAATTTGCCTTGGTATTATTTCTCTTATCGCTTCTAACTGGGAACATTTAGGGGACAGTGTAAAGTTACTTATGGATTTTGCAATTCTTGGCACAATTTCCTATTTCATTTTTCGCTATAAAGAAACAGATAAGAAATGGCTATTGGAAACGCTAATCGTTTCCTATTTCATTTTGATCCTTGCATCTATTGGTTTAATTTCGCAGGTGTACAACACAGGTGGAAAATTTTACCAGGCGGCAATGCTCTGGTGCACGATTACACTTCCGATAGTGCTTCATGCTACTGGCAAAGCAACTACGCATATCTGGTTTGTAGCGGCGATTTTTTCTCTCACATCGTTTTTGCTGGAGACAGTGCATAGTTTCAGAGAAGAAGAAATTTTACTTTCCTGGACATACTCTGTATTACCCGCTTTCCTTTTGGCTATTTCCTTTCCGATGCGAAACTCTAAAATAGAAAGTTTACAAGTCTTTGGCAGAACTTCTCTTTTCTGGGCAGTGTTTGGTTTTTTAACCGGAAGTATTTTCTTTTCTTTCATGGGTGTCCTAAAAATGAGAACCTCCATAGGAGCAAGAGAATTACTGCAGAGTCTACTCTTTATTAGCCTAATTTTATCAGGAATCAGCGTTTACTTTTCTTATTTGCAAAATAAAAAACTTTCGATTCTTTTAGTCATAGGACTTGGAACTTATCTTTTTATGTTTTCCTCGCATCTATTTGGATTCAGCTCACAATTTCTAGACGTGTTCTTTTTTATAGCGATTTGGTTTGTGGCTGGATTTTTATTTCACTTGCTTGAATCAAAGCGACTATTTGAATTTGCAATCGTCTCTATTGGAATTCGGTTTCTAGTCGCCTACTTCCAATTATTCACAAGTCTTATATTCACCGCGTTTGGATTAATTTTCTCCGGTATACTCATCATTGTAGTCTGCGTTTTATACATAAAGAATCGAGATAAAATCACGAACTTCATAGGAGAACTTATATGAACGAGAAGAAATATTTCCTTCCAGCTTTAGTATTACCAATTGTCGCACTTGTATTACTAACTCTATTCAAAGCTTATTCATTGCAATCGGGGCTTAGATTTATCCTTCCCATTAGCGGCTACGACCCTGTTGACCCTATATCAGGTCACTATGTTACCTACCGCGTGGACTATGCCACAGACACCTGCCAACAAATAGAAAAAGGACTTACAGAAGAAAGCTGTATTTGCTTAAAGCTCGGTGAAGAGGCTACTCATTATTTTGTGCCCATCTGCGAAAAATCTCTACTAAAAGATTGCGATGCTTTCCTAAAAGGTAAATGCAATTACGGCAGATTCGAAGCGGAAATCGAACAGTATTTCATTCCTGAAGACAAAGCAGACGCAATCGACAAAACCGTTCGTAAGGGAAAGTCCAAGATTAAAATTTCCGTTACCAAAGATGGCAAGGCGATTGTAGAAGATTTGATTTTGGTGGAGGAATAAGGATATTTGTAGAGACGCGATTAATCGCGTCTCTACGATTACAAATATAAATATCCATGAGCTTATTTATTGCAATCAGTTTACCCGAATCTACTAGAGAACAAATCTTTACGATAATGCAAGATAAAGATATTCCGAAAGAATTATGGGAACGAAATGCTGATTTACACATAACAATGCTTTTCCTCCAAAATGGAGATTCAGAATTAGAGTATATACAATCAATAAAAGACAGAGTAAAGAAACTCTCCTTCTCTCCATTTAAAATTAAAATTGAGGGAGTAGAGTATTGGACATTAAAAGAAAATCGTCAGATTTTACACTTAAGCGTAAAGCCTTCCAAAGAACTAAATGCGCTTCAATCTGAAATTGTTTCGCTTATTCCTGAAGTGCCAAAGTCTACTCATGAGTTTACACCTCATATATCTCTGATACGCTCTTCCAAGATTTCTCAATTCAAACTAGAAGAACTAAAGAATAAATTTTCTAGTTTTTCCTCTGACGCATTTCCAGTAAGCCAAGTTCATCTCTATATTGGAAATAGAGGAAAAGAAGTTGAGGATAACAAAAGAAACCGTTATAGAGTTATAGAATCTTTTCCAAATTAATCGGAAAGGATATTTATAATTTCCGCGTATCCTTTTTGCTTTGCAAAATCGAGTGGTGTTCTTTCCCCATCTGTTTTTGCTAGCTTGTCTGCATTGTAAGAAAGTAAAATCTCCACTGCTTGTAATTTTCCAAACAGAGCAGCTATATGCAAAGGTGTTTGTCCAAAATCATCTCTTATATTACTATCCATTCCTTTCTGCAAAAGAAACTCTAAAGAGTTTAGACACATACTTTCTGCTGCATAATGAAGGCAACTGTATCCAAATTTTCCTCGTTCCTGTAAGTCTCTTCCAGAGTCCAAAAGTAATTCGATTACTTCCACTATATCAGTCATTACAGCAAAATGAAGTGGACAAGTATGCTCATAATCTTTGATATCAATCTTAGCATTATTTTGTAAGAGTGCTTTCACTGGTTCGAGTTTAGCTTCAAACTGTTCCTTTTCCAGATATTTAAAATTTATATGAACTGGGAATAATTTGCTAATTGCCCAATGTAGCGGAGTTTTATTATTATCCTCTCGACCATTTGTATTGAATCCTTTTTTTAAAAGGAAATGCAATATTTCTTTTTGTTCATATTTTACCGCAGTTAGAACAAAGACATCACTCTTTGGGCTTTTTAAAAACTTTGCCCGATCAGTTCTAAACATATACATAAACATTCCGAGATCATCAGCAAGGATTGTTTTCTCCATCGCATCCCAGAGACCGATTCCTGTATTTATTAAAAGCATAGCAATTCTAATATACTTTGCCTGCTTTTCTTTTTCCTTTTTTTGTTTATGTTCATGTATCTTGTTAATAGCATCGGATAACGTAGATTTAAAAACTTTTTTATAATCAAGGTTAGTTTTGATTTCATTTTCAATTAATAGTTTAATGACTGGTATATCTAATTTCTCATAATGATAGATCCTTCCAAATGAAAACCTTTTCCGCTTACTCAAAAAATTAAAATTGCGCTCTTTGTAAACAGGGATGTCATATTCTAAAAGAAATTTCACTTGCTCAAGGGAAAATTCCATAGATGATAAATAAACTTTGCTTCTATCAGCTTTATTCTCCAAAAGGAATTTTATAATTTCTTTGCGCTCTTTTGTGTATTCTGGGACTTGTCTATATCCAGATCCAAGGATTGCGCCAGATAATGGCGTAGTATTATATTTGTTTTTAGAATTTACTTTCGCACCTTTTTGAACTAGCAGTTTTACAATTTCTAAATTTCCAATTTCGCAAGCAAGTATAAGGGGATTACTGTCGTTACTCTCAAGATTCGGAGCAGCATCCCTGAGAATTAAAAGTTTTGCAATAGCAAAATTCTTAGAGTAAAGAGCAGAAAGCAAGGGAGAAAATTTTTTATTATTAATCTTTGCCCCATTATCAAGCAGTGCATTCACGATATCTAAATTTCCAATTCTGACCGCTTGATCTAATATCCGCTCTGTATACTTCTTGTCTTTATTTATTTTCTGATTTCTCATTCGTCCTCATTGTTGTGATTGTCTCGATTCTGTATTTGTTGTCGAATAATGTCATGATGCTTCCAGACTCTATTAATTTTTAGAAGTAATTTATCGGGAACTATTGAAAGTAGTTTTAGAAAATAAAATATTCGTCACCGATAAAAGAAATTAATTTCTTCCTAATTGCCTTTGTAATTTCTAAAGCAGAAATAGCTTCTTCTTTTTCAGCATTTTCACCGGGATAACGAAAGTTAACCCCTGCTCTTGTTAAAAACTTTAAATCGTTTATTTCGAAAGAAAAAGCTGGGTTGATCTTTTTAAGATATTCCTGTAGCTTAATTAAATTGTGCGTATAATCAAAATTTGCTTCTGATTTTATTAATAAAGCTTTCATTAATTTCTCAATACATTGTTCACAATGATAGCAAACAGCATCGTAATTTGGAAAGTCAGTAACTTTTAATTCTCGGTTCGCAGTCCGAAAATCCCCCTCTGCTTTGAATACCCACTCTTTAACGATTTCGTTCATAGAGGATTTTGCCTTTGTTTAAAGCTTCACGAATAAGAGGATCACCAAGTCGAAACCTTTTTTCGGTATCTTCTGGAGTTCGAGCAAGAATATCAATTGGAAAGTTGACATTCAAACTTTTGTAGATTTCAAGGGATTTGTAAAAATTCTTACCAGTAAAAGGTAAAATTACTAAAAGATCTAAATCTGAATTTGAGGAAGGATTGCCATAGGCATAAGAACCAAAGAGCACAATTTTATCAGGGAAAAATTTCTCTGTAATTTCTTGGCTTACTCGGCTAATCTCTTCATTCGTAATCATGCTAGTCAACGGTGCTTTAGTTTTAATAAAAGGCAAGAAGTATTTTATTTCAATCTATCTTGTAAATATTTATTTTTTTTTAGTCCTTTTAAACTTAATCAGATCAGTAGAGCGTCTTTATTAGTCATCAACATTTGATAAATTAAGAGCTTGCAAAAGCATTTGTATGCCATCTTCTCTTAGTATGATACTTCTATCTTTGCCAGTTCTAATTTCTTCCATAGCTTCTTCGTAAGACTCTTCTTTGGATTTTCTTTGTATGCCGCTGTATTCATTTTGAGAAAAAAAATCTAGCTCCGCTTCTGTGAGCATTTTTCTATGCTCCTCTATTTCTTTATCATACTCAAGAATATAGGATTCCATTCTTTTTTCAGATTCAATCAGAGACTGAAAAAAATCTGCACCACTCTTCGTTTCATACTTTTTAGTAATATTCATCTTTACTATATCTTTTTGCGTAATGTCCATATCTTCTATAGCCTCCGCTCTTTTCTTGTATAATTTTTCTAGTTTGGTTTGAATTTCTGTCATGTGGGTTCCTTGTGCGTTTTATTATTTAATGGCTATTCTATATTAACCCCAACTCTTCTGCGATGTCGTGCGTGAGTTTGGAGAGGGGGCGTTTGTGGAAGTCTTCTTCGTTAGGGAAATTACCAAAAGCAAATTGATAGAGTTCTTCTTTGCTTTGAAATGCATCTGGATACTGCTTAAGAAGCATATCTAGATAAGCCCCGCTTGCTATAATTTGTTTTCGGATCATTTCTTTTATATAATCATCATGCTGTGAATAAATATCATCTAAATGAAAAATTGCAATGTTATTATTAATTCTATTTTTTAGTGACGAATCAATATCAGGATTTATTCTCAGTTGAGTCTTTGAATTGTGTGATTTTGAAATTCCAATTAAATCTTCATAAGAATCTGGAATAAAAGTAAACTTTGCGTTAAAGCCAAATTCTTCTATGTAAGGATGAATAAAATTTTCTAAATCAAATTCGACATCTCTTTTAAAAGTTGAATTACAAATTGCGCAAGCAGGAATTAAATTATAAAAGGATATTGCTAAATAAGGATAAATGGAGTGCGCGAAAAAATGATCTAGAGGCGGTCTAACTATTTTTTCATTTTTATCTTCATCGATTATTGTAAAGGTATATTGACAGTTGCAGTATGGACAAGAGTTTACTCCTAATTTTTCGACTAGCCGATAGGCATCCCATTTCCCTATATCTTCTTGTTTCTCAGAAAAAGCTCCGTAGTTAAAAACACTTGAAATCTTTCTTAACAATTCTTGCTTACGATCCTCTTCATTCGGAAGTAGCTTTTCTACTTTTGATATAACTTTTTCTAGTTCATTAGGTTTACCGCATATTATTATTTTTAAATTTTCTTGGATTATTTTATATAATTCCTGAAAATTATTACTTTCACAAAATTCTTTAAATAATTTTAGTCTGGTAGGTAATAAGTTTTCATTTAACTTTTTAAAATGTAATTCAGCGATTTGTTGAAATTCCAACTCTTTAGATTTATTTATTTGTATCATATTTTTTGTTTTAGCTATGTTTTAATCTATCAATTCGTTTTTGTAAAAGATCAATTTGAAATTTATTCTTATCTAAAGTAATTGCGGAATACATTTGAGATAATTTATCTTGAACAAGAGGTTCGCCTATCATATGAATTATTTTTTCTATGTTATCTTTTTCATTTTCGAAATTTTCCCGCGTTTTGTTATTACGCTTCGTTAGTTTTTCAATGCTTAGCTCAGTTTCTTTAATATTATTTTCTATATTTTTAA
>JANYCR010000452.1 GCA_025360185.1 Leptospiraceae bacterium
AATCTTTGCTGGCAATATTGTCTGTATGTCCGCCAATTTCAAATGAATCTAGGGCGTTCAATTTAAGATATGCCACAAACTTATCAAGTAATTTTATTTGGTCAGCAGTTAATTTGTATTCATTAAATTCATAATATACGATTGTATTATAAATTTTCTCGAAGTCCTTTGTCATTCTTAAAAAGATTTCAATCGTCATGTTTCCAGAAGAAGTATAATCTCCTTCTTTGATAATTAACGTCTCATCTTGGTAACCAGGGGCTTTTCCATGCAATTCAAAACTTTTTGCCGGTCTATCTGCTAATAGGAACTTTTCTTTTTCTTTCTTTAGTAAAATTCCTTTCTTTTCTGTTTCTGTGAAAACTGTAACAGATCCGTTTAAAATTTCTTTTTTCGTTTTGTAATCCCTAAGTATAACAATTAAGCCGTCCTGTTTTTTCTCCGTCTTAGTTGGTTTATCCGTTTTAGCCGGAGTATCTTTTGCATCTTTTGGTGTATCGGCAGGCTTAACATCTTTTGCTGGCGGCTCTACTAATTCTTCCTTCTTTATTGGCATAAGAACAATTTTGACATACTTAGATTTCTTAAAGCCAACAGAGCCACGGAGATCTAAAGAAAATTCTGTCGGATAGTAGTCTGGTGCGGAGACTTCGATTTTATAAAGAGAATTTGTAAATAGTTTCGTTGCAAAATTTTTAGGATTATCTTTTGAAATATCTCCACCGATTCGTTCAGATGTAATAATACTAACAACACCTTTATTATTAGATATTTTAATAGAAGATGCAATCCCAATCATAATATCTTCTGAGCCATCAATGACCAGTCCACTCAAATCAAAAAGGTAAGGCTTACGCATTTCTTCTGGAACTTTTACACGGTAAATATCGAATAACCCCTCTCCTCCATCTCGGTTGGAAGCATAATATGCCCAGATTCCGTCATGAGTTAGAGAAATTCCTTCATCGTCCATCGTGCTGTTAAATGGTTTAGGTAGTCTGTATACTTCTTTCCAGACTACCGCCTTATTCGGAGTATTCGCTGGATTTGCTTTGTCGATTGTTGTTTCTTTTTCGAATTGTTCATCCATGTCTATTCCAAAGAAATTATACTTATGATACTCATCATTTCTATCAGAGCTAAAATACAGACTCAAGTTGTCGAAATGAAAATACGGCATAATCTCGTTAGACGCTGTATTTACTTTATTACCAATATTAATCGGACGAGACCATTTTGGATTTGGGTCCGTAGCAGTATGAACACGATCTGAAATCCAAAGATCAAATTCACCAAAACCTCCGGGACGATTCGATGAGAATACTAAATATTTGCCGTCAGGAGAAATTGCTGGCATCTTATCATCAAAGTCTGAATTAATTTCTGGTAAATGAATCGGAGTTGACCATTTATCAATAGATTCTTCCCTATGCGTATAATAGATATTTAACCCTTTAAATCCATCTTTGCCTGTAGCTGCACTGTTAATAGAAGTAAAATAAATTTCTTTCGGTCTTCCTTCTTCATCAAACTGAATTGTAAAAGGTCCATCAAATCCCATAGTACTAAGTTCATTCAGGTTAATCGGTTCCATCCAAATTGCTTTACCTGTTCGGTCTTTGTAATTTCGGTTTTCGGAAAGCCAGAAGTCCATTCCGCCTAAACCACCGGGTCGATTTGATTGAAAAACAATATAGCGACCATTCGGACTGATGATTGGATTGTATTCTACGTTTTGCGTATTAAGAGGAAATCCGAAATGGGTGGACACAGAATCATTGGAACTCTGTGCAAATAAGGAAGACATAGCTAGGGCTAGGATTAATAAATATCTCATAGTTATAATATCGAAATAAAAAATTAAGAAAAAGCTATATTTTTGTAAAATGTTTTATTCGGTCTGGATTATGGGAATGGAGACGATGTGTGAGCTACTTTCGTTTCCAGGTTGCAAGCCACTCGGGCTGTAGAGCACGTTGGTAAAAGTAAGCATCTACTAGTACCAAATTAATCGCTGCTTCTACAATTGGAACAGCACGGGGAAGAACGCAGGGATCGTGACGCCCCCCAGCTTTCATCTGTACGTCTTCCGGAGTATCATTTACTGTATTTTGAAATTTCGCAATGGTTGCAGTGGGCTTAAAGGCGGCACGAATTAATATTTCTTCTCCATTTGAAATTCCGCCTTGCATTCCACCAGATCGATTGGTTCGAGTGCGGATTCTGCCTGTTTCTGCCTCTAGGTAGAATTCATCATTATGAGTGGAGCCAGTGTATTTAGTTCCTTCAAATCCAGAACCTATTTCGAAACCTTTGCAAGCGGGTATAGAAAGTATTGCCCTTCCTAAATCACCATCTAATTTGTCATAAACTGGATCGCCCAGTCCCGGCGGAACGTTACGCACCACCGCACGAATTGTTCCTCCAATTGAGTCACCAATCTTACGGACTTCTTTTATTTTTTCGATCATCTTTTCTGCAAACTCTGGATGAGGGCAACGCACATCATTTGCATCTACCTCTTCGTGCGACTTAGGGAGATTATCCGTTATATTGGCAAAGACATCTCCTATGGAGTCTACCCAGGCAATGGTCTGAATTCCAAGTTCCTCTTCCAATATGCAGCGAGCAAAGGCTCCGGCGGCAACTCTTCCTATTGTCTCACGTACAGAGGCACGAGCCCCACCTACATGAGAGCGGTGTCCATACTTAGCATGGTAAGTGTAGTCAGCATGAGAAGGGCGGTAAATATGCCTTAGGTTTTCGTAATCTTTGGAGAGGTGATTTTTATTGTCTACAATTAGAGTAATGGGGCTACCAATTGTTCTCCCCTCAAATATCCCGGAGACCACACGAACTTCATCGTCTTCTTTACGTGGAGTTGTAAGAAGATTTTGTCCGGGTCTGCGGCGCGTTAAATCTTTCTGAATTTCTGTAAGATTAAACTGCAAACCCCCCGGAACTCCGTCTATTACGACTCCGACTGAATCCCCGTGTGATTCTCCAAATGTGCTTACTCTAAAAATTTTTCCCCAAGATGATGGCATGTCTCCATATTCTGAAAAGTGCTTTTTTTTTAAACCAGAATAATGGTCAGTATAGACCCGGGCGTGGTAGGTTCATAAAAAAATCCCGAATCCAATTCGAAAACCGCCTGAATAAATATTGGAAATGCTAGTGTTGTGATTTTCTCCACTAAACGCAAAGAAAGGTTTTTCTAATAGTAATTCTGACAAAAAATAACCTTCTCTGATATTAACTCTGATTCCCCCTCCGGTTAAGACTCGTAATGCGTTACATTGGTTTGAACAAGTGCCTATACCTACGCCGCCAAAGATATAGGGATCAAATAATTTTCTTGGATTAAAATGGTAATCAAATATAAAATCGGCGCTAGAGACCGAAATTCTTGTTCTTTCTAAAAATACGGATTGAAAGATTAGTGGATAAATAATATTACCCTGAGATAGAAAAATAGTAGAAATTAAATCCCGTTCGAATTTTTGGTTATGAGTTTGATAGGTATAATTCCAAGAAGAAATTCCAAGTCTATAACCAAATTTAGATTCTGGAACGTGGTATTCACCTACTACAAGAAATTGGGCTGTAGTTCCGCTTTCTCCTTTGGTTCCACCGACAATGCCTGAAGTTGCACTGTATTGAACTGCCCATGGAGAATAAGCAACCTTACCCTCTTTTTTTTTCCTTTCAATATCTTGCTCTTCTATGATCTCCCCTGATTTCTTTTTTTTAAATTCCTGAAATTCTAAGTAGTCTTTATACTCCTGCTCCTTTTCCTTTGCTTCTCTTGCTTCTCGTTCTTTTTTTCTTAATGCTTTAAATTCCTCAAAGCTCGAGTCTACTTCTTTTGCTTCTTGAGAAAAAGCTAAATTGGTAGAAATTAAAATAAGGGATAGAGTGAATAGGATAGAAAGGTTTTTTTTCATGACTTATTTTCGAGTTTACCTATATAATGTCAAGAGTTTACCTTATACACTTTTATACTTTTTTCTTTCCCCTTTAATTGGAAGTCGCCTAGACCGGTGAAATGAAAATGATCTTTCGCCAATTCATAAGTATTCTCTCCTAGAAGGATGGTAGTTCCAAATTGTTTATTCAATTGCTCTAACCTGGCTGCTACATTTACATCGTCACCGATTACAGTATATTCCATTCGGTCTGCAGAGCCAATATTTCCCGCTACTACAACTCCGGTGTTAATTCCAATTCTGGTTTGCAATCGGCGATTTTTCCCAAATGTATGAGTGGTCATAATTTTTTCTATTTCTAATGCGGCATATATTGCATTAACCGCATGCTTGGGATCATCTAGTGGAACGTTGAACATTGAAAAGATAGAATCCCCAATGTATTTGTTAACTACGCCTTTATGAGTTTGAATAATATTTACAAGAACAGAAAAATATTCGTTTAGCATTGTAACGATTTCTTTTGGTGTTAGTTCCTCTGAAATTGACGTATAATCAGCAATATCCGTTACCAGGATTGTGCATACACGAACTTCCCCTTCTAAGTTTATTTTTTTGTCGAGGATAACAGTCACTATATCCTTAGTAACATATTTCCCAAAGGTATCTCGAATCACTTCCCGTTCTCGTAAGCCGATTACCATTTCATTAAATTTTTTTGTGAGAATTCCGATTTCATCGTCTGTGGTAATGGCAGCCTGCGTTGAAAAATCTCCTTCGCTCACTTTACTAATTCCTTTTAATAGTAAATCAATTGGTTTCGTAAAAGCGCGGGTAATCAAAATAACCGCAATAATCGTACCAATAAAAACAACGAACCGGTCAATTAAAACAGTTTCTAAAGGACTTAAGCTCGTGAATTGTTTATACTTATCCTGTATGACAAACGCCATTTTTAGTTCCAGGATCACTAGAAGGGAAGGGAGAACAACTAGGAAAAAGAAAACGAAAAACAAAGTCTTTCCTATTTTTCGTTTCCCTGTTGTGTAAAGAATATTGAATTTTGTAAAAACTTCTTCCTTGAGATCTAGCTTGAAATCATTGATTAAAAAATAAGCGATAAAGGAAGGAAATAGCGCATAAATGAAATATATCGCTGGAAGAATTGAAAGGAAAAAAAACTCGGGCGGAATTTGTTCAACTCTAAAGTCGTCTGGATTTTTAAAAAGATTTGGAAAAAAATAAAGTGGCAAAAGTGTGAAAGCTACATATAAGTTTCCAATAAAAAATATCCAGAAAGATGAATACCAGCTCAACCGATCAATTCTTATTTTTGTCTCTTCCGTATCTTTACCACTAATAAATAAATCATCAATGGGCTTATAAATAAAAAAAGATCCAGCATAATTTAAGATTATATACAATACAAAATGCACTCCGCCTAACCCTAAAAAAATAGTTAACGATTGATGATAAATAAAGTATATGCTGTCAAAAGAAATGATTATTGGAAATAATCCGAACATCGAGAGATAATATCTTTTTTTCATGGTCGTATTACCGTTATTA
>JANYCR010000467.1 GCA_025360185.1 Leptospiraceae bacterium
CATGAAAAGATTAATTTTTATGGGTCCACCGGGAGCTGGCAAAGGAACGCAAGCTAAGATTGTTTGTAAAGAATACAACATTCCACAGGTATCTACCGGTGATATATTGAGAGACTCCATAAAAAATTCTACTGAAGCTGGACTTCGTGCTAAAAAGTTCATGGATGCAGGAGATTTGGTTCCTGATGAAGTTGTAATTCAAATTATTAAAGATAGATTAAAAGACCCCGATTGTAAACATGGTTTTTTATTAGATGGATTTCCGAGAACGATTGAGCAGGCAAAGGCATTAGATGTATTACTCAAGGATTTGGGTCTGGCTTTAGATGCCGTTGTAAACTTAGCGGTTCCGGATGCAGAGTTATTAGCTCGTTTATTGGAGCGCGCCAAGATAGAAGGTCGCGCAGATGATAACGAAGAGACAATTAAAAATCGTTTAACGAATTACAATAACAAAACCTTTCCACTTTTAGATTATTATAAAAATCATAATCTTCTAAAAGAAATCAATGGATCGGGTAAGTTAGATGAAATTACTCAGATGATAAAAAAGGAATTAGGTTAAATTGCCAAAAGAAGAAGCAATAACAGTTGATGGGACGGTAATGGAACCACTTCCAAATGCCATGTTTAGAGTCGAACTCGAGAACGGGCATAAAATATTGGCTCATATATCAGGAAAGATGAGAATGCATTATATTAGAATTCTACCAGGGGATAAAGTCACAGTTGAACTTTCACCTTATGACCTAACCAAGGGTAGAATAACATATCGTAAAAAGTAGGAAATTTATGAAAGTTAGAACATCAGTGAAAAAAATTTGTGAGCATTGCAAAATTATCCGCAGAAAAAACATCATCCGCGTAATTTGCACCAACCCGAAACATAAACAGAGGCAGAGATAGAGTATGGCAAGATTTGCTGGAATTGATATTCCTAAAGATAAAAGAATTGTAGTTGGATTAACTTATGTATACGGCATTGGCCAGTCTTCCTCCAGAAAAATTTTAGCTAAAGCTAAAATCAGTGAAGATATTCAAGTTAAAGATCTAAACGATGACCAAGAAAACTTAATCAGAAGAGTGATTGAAGAAGAAGGTTATTTAGTAGAAGGCGATCTTCGCTCCGATATCAATTTAAACATCAAACGTTTAATGGATATTGGGTGCTATCGTGGTCTTCGCCATAGAAAGGGTCTTCCTGTTCGTGGTCAAAGAACTAAAACAAATGCAAGAACTCGTAAAGGTGGAAAGAAAACCGTTGCGAACAAGAAGAAAGTAACTAAATAACAGTGAGCGCGTGGAATAATTTTTATGGAAAAAGAAACTAAAGAAAGTAAAGATAAAAAAGACAAAAAAGAGAAGAAAGTAAAGAAAGTCAAAAAGAAAGAAAAGAAAAACGTTCCTCGCGGAAAGGTTTACATCCAAGCTTCTTTCAATAACACGATTGTTACTATTACTGATATGGCGGGTAACGTTCTATCTTGGTCTTCCTCAGGACTAATGAGTTTTAGAGGATCTAAAAAGTCTACTCCTTATGCAGCGCAAATTGCTGCTGGAAATGCTGCGGATAAAGCAATTGATGCCGCTGGATTAAAAGAAGTAGATGTATTGGTATCGGGACCTGGAATCGGAAGAGAATCTGCAATTCGTTCTCTTGCTTCAAAAGGACTCGCAATTAAAATTATTAAAGACATTACACCTCTTCCGCATAACGGTTGTAGACCGCGCAAAAGAAGAAGGGTTTGATAAGGATATTATAGATGGCAAGATATACAGGACCAGTTTGTAAACTTTGTAGAAGAGAAGGTCTAAAGCTTTTTTTGAAAGGCTCTAGATGCTTAAATAAAGATAAGTGCAGTTTCGAAGATAGAAAAAATCCACCGGGACCTCCACCAAAGAAGAAAGGAAAAATTTCTGAGTATTCTACTCAGCTTCGTGAAAAGCAAAAAGTAAAAAGAATCTACGGTGTTCTTGAAAAACAATTCCGAGATTATTTTGAAAAAGCCAATCACCAAGAAGGTATTACTGGAGAGAATTTACTTCAACTTCTAGAGAGAAGATTGGATAACACTCTCTACAGAATGGGATTTGCTTCTTCTAGGGCACAGTCTAGAAACTTTATCGGGCATGGTCACGTATTAGTCAACGATCACAAAGTAGATATTGCATCTTACCAAGTGAAAGTTGGCGATAAAATTTCTTTTAAAGAAAAACTATCTAAGACAGATTTAATGGATCAAAATATTAAACTAGCTCAGTCTTTAAATAGACATCCTGCGTGGGTTACTCCCGATTATACCAAGTTTACCGGTGAAATTGCAAGTCTCCCTGCTAGAGAGCATGTTGATATGCCAATCAAAGAGCAAGTCATTGTTGAGTTATACTCTAAATAAGAACGGAAGGATACAGCTTTGTCTCATAAAAATTTACTAAAAGGCTTTAAAAGACCAAAAAAGATAGAGTATTATACAGAACTAAATACTCCGAATTATGGTAAGTTTATTGCAGAACCTTTTGAACGAGGTTTTGCAACTACTTTAGGAAATTCTCTTAGAAGAACTTTGATGTCTTCTATTGAAGGCTCTGCAATTTCTGCGATTCGTATCGAAGGGGTTACTCATGAGTTTTCTTATATAGAAGGAATCAGTGAAGACGTCTCTAGAATCATATTGAACTTAAAGCAAGTTCGTATTAAGTATGAGCCAGAAGATAAAGATATGAACAAAATCATTCATATCGAGCTGAAAGGTGCGGGTTATTTTAAAGCTGGCGATTTAGCTGTTGATTCTTCGATTGAAATCATGAACCCAGATTTACTAATTGCGACTCTTAATGAAGATGCAAATTTAGTAATGGACATTGAAATTCAAAGGGGTAAAGGCTATTATCCGGCAGAAGAAAAGAAGAAAGACATTGAAGTATTAGGAACGATTCCTATTGACTCTCTTTTTTCTCCGATTCAAAAAGTATTATTTGAAATCTCTGAGACTCGCGTAGCTCAGAGATCAGATTATGAAAAGTTAACCCTTGAAATTTGGACAGATGGATCTATTTCTCCAGAAGATGCATTAGCACAAGCTGCTAAGATTCTGAAAGAACATTTGACAATATTCATCAACTTCGAAGAAGAAGTAGAAGAAGAAGTAGATGAATTAGATGAAGCTGATCAAAAATTAAAAGTAGCATTATCAAAACATGTAGAAGAATTAGAACTATCGGTTCGTTCTCTAAATATTCTCAGAAGTTTAGAGATTGATTTTGTAGGTGATCTAGTGAAAAGAAATGAAGACGAAATGACTAAATCAAGACACTACAGCGATGAGTGTTTGAACGAGTTAAAAGCAAAATTGGCAACTCTTGGTTTATCATTCGGTATGAGGGATTTTTAAATGAATAAAGGCAATAAAGTAAAACAGTTAAATAGGGATCATGAACATAGAAGTGCTATGTTAAATAACATGGTTACTAGTTTATTTAAGTATGAAAGAATTGAGTCAACTGTTGCAAAAATTAAAGTAGCTCGTTCTTTTGCTGAGAAACTAATTTCTAAAGCAAAGAAAAATATTGGTGATGTAGCTCCAGCAGCAGCTTTACATAATAAGCGCGAAGTGATGAAAAAAATCAAAGACCGTGATGTTGTTGTAAAACTTTTCGAAGATATTGCTCCAAGATTTACAGGTAGATCCGGTGGGTATACAAGGATTGTCCGCTTAGTGAATAGACCTTCTGATAATTCTGAAATGGGAATTCTCGAACTAGTTGAGAGAAAATCAAGAGAAGAATTGAAAGAAGCTAAGATGGCTAAGAGT
>JANYCR010000511.1 GCA_025360185.1 Leptospiraceae bacterium
GGTTAGGAGCTTTTTTTCTGAATTTCTTACCACTGAGCATAATCATATATATACCGCTATTTTTTTATGCAGTGAATATTTTTTTATTCGATTCAATTTTAAGAAGAGTGGGGCTAATACCTGTTTTTCGAATATTCATTATAGTAATTGCTTTTATATCTTTTCCACTACTCACTGCGATGGACTATACTGAAAATCCAGCGTTTCAAACTTTTTATTTACTCGGATTCAATTTCATTTGGAAGTTGAACGATGAATCTAAAATAAATTTTAAAAATTTATTTTTAACAGGCATCCTTTTCGGATTCGCATTTATTTTACGATTGGAAATATTATTGACTTTTTCTTTCTTATGCCTATTATTTTTTCTTCTAAATAAAAATCTTACAAAACCTTTTTTTATCTACCTAGGATTCTGTCTTGTTGGCATGCTCTTTGTATTATATAATCTGAATGTATCTGGACATCCATTGGGTTTTAGGTATGTATCATCAATTGACTTTAACGATAATGCGAAGGCAGATATATGGAAGCGACTAACGTTCTTAAAAGCTTCCATTTGGGGTAATGAAGTAATGGTTGGAATTTTTAAATTTCAACCACTTTGCTGGCTAATGCTATTACTCCCCGGATGGGCTTTGATAAAAAAATTTGAAAACCGAATAGCAAATATTTTTTTAATTGCAGGCTGGATTTCTTTATTATTAATTCCTTTTTATATAACAGTATACGGAGGAGTCGGGTATTTTGGATTACGATACATAGAAGCGCCTTTTTTCTTGATTCTAATTGGATTTGCCATTTACCTGTCAGAGGATTATTTTTCTAAATCAAAAATACAAAAGTCAATGCTGATTATTTTTTTCATTTTAATTGGATATGGAAATTGGATATCTACCAGAGAAGGATTAAAAATACTCAGAAATTCTTCAATAGAAAATGCAGTGTTCCAAAAGTTCCTCGCAAAATCCGATAGAGTTATTGTTCACTCTTCCCTATATAGCACCATCTGGATGGGGAAATCATTTTTAGAAAAAATCCATGTAAACCTAACGGGAAACGAAGAAGTAAAAGAATATCTAAAGCATATACCGGCTAACGAAAAGTTTGTGCTTATATTAAGCCCAGAAGATATTTATATATCCGCAGACATTCCGAAAAAACTACATTACCGCTATAAAAAACAAATTACACCTGAGACCTTACCAATTTCGATTCTAGAAGAAACTACAATGAACGGAATTAGATTAGTTATGGCAAGTAAGAAGTAGCCGCATATTCTTAATGGCGTCCCGGCAACCATTTTTGTTCTTACTGCCGTCGCGCTCGCGGCTAATGTCAATAAATTGCATCTCATAGAAGAACGATTGCCCTCTATAAATATGCAATTTATTGACATCGCCTTCATCGCTGACGCTTAGTGTAGTAATAATTTTTAAATGAAGAGGTATAGCTTTATCCCGTGTATTGCTTGATCGAAATAATAGAATTGCTTTTTCGTATTTTTTTTGGCTTTTTCTATCCTGCTCGATCTCTAGTCATACGTAAAATCCTAGTATAGAGAACCTTTTTCCTTGAAAGTATAGCCTTTACCTCTAGTCGAATATGCGCCAGAATCGGAAGTACGAAGCTCTCGTATTTTTTTGGAAGGACTTTGTATAATTCTAATGAATCTAGTTCTAAAAGGAACACAAAAATCCAAGTCATACTTCTGTTAAAAAAAGCTCGTAAGCATTTCAACTCCGCCCAGTCTTCCCCAATAGGAACAAAATCAACTCGCTGTAAATTTTGCAACTTCTCTTGGTAACCGGTTTTTAAAAATTCATGCTTAGGAATAACGCCGTTTCGAACGAGAAAACGGTAACGCTTTAACAGAATTGAAAGATACCCCGCAACATTCACTTTATTTTCATTGAGTTTCTTGCGGAAAAGATCCATATGCCGCTCTGGAATTAGGAGCGTTGAATTTGAACAAGACGATACTAAATCCTTACAAGGGTTCAATTGATTTTTTTCGATAGAGGTTTTCATATTAATACTAGGTTGGAAACCGTTCGAGATGTGCAGGCTTTGTTTGATTTTTATCGGGACTTAGACAAATTTTACTTTGAGCAAATAGGGAAGCGATAGGTTATGTCGTAATGAGGGTAATCGTCGTTCAAAGGTAGATGTGCAATTATTATGAAAAAACTATTGATTTGTTTGATAGGACTAACGCTTATTATCTGCAAAGATAAGCCGAAGGTAGAAGTATTAGAAGATCCTTTTTTCAAAGATGATATTCCTTTAGTAAATTCTCGTTTAGAGAATCCGTTTAATCCGAAGTCGATTCCAATTATTGGAAAAACAAGAGAGGAAGATATTTTAAAATTCTATCTAGGTGATCCGAATACTAGACAATCATTCCGAACAGTTCAGACAAGGAAAATTCATTCTAAAATCTGTAAATACAATCGTAAAATTCTTTTGCAACAGCTTACTCGCGACTCCATTTCTAATGAGGATTACACTGGATACAGAGGGAAAGAATATATTTACTTTTGGATTTATTTTCAAGACGGCATTACAAGTTGTTACACGATTAAACATTTAGTAATGGGAACAGATGGGGAATGGGATAAGGGGAAATATGATACTAGTGCAGAGGCAGTAAGTGGAGAGCAAATAAATGAAGAGTTTTTTTATTTATTAGTCACAACGAACTCAAAGGGATCGGAATAAATACGGAGTTAAATCATCTATGGTCAAGGATAAGCCTTGACCAAAGGAAGCTGAGTAGAGCATAACAAAGTGTAACTACTCTAGCGAAAAGGATCGAAGCGTCGTTAATAATTTGCATAATTGGAAATGCTCTTCTAAGTCGGGCGGCGCAAATTATTTACGGTAGCTGAGAGCCTGGTCGGTGTGTTGTGGTTTACGTAGAGACGCATGGCTATGCGTCTCTCTTGTGAAAGCAGTTTACACCGATTCGCCCATGCAATTAAACATAAATTTAACTTTAAAAGCATTACTAATTACAAACGCCTACTATGACAAATTTTATTCACAAAAACATTTTACGAATAATCAAAATTACCCTTGTATTCACAATACTCCACTGCCAAGCGGATACTCTTACTTCTTCTCTTACGTCCATCCCGGCGGATGCTATAAGTGGTGGTGTTGTCGTATTAAATAAGACTTTATTGAGTGAGGATAAGATTATTATGCCGACTTCAAATTTTATCGAGATTATTTCTATAGATAAAACTTCTAACCAAACAAAAGTTTATTTCAGAAGCACGACGAAAGCGGGCAAAGTTGTATTTCAATCAGAGAAAGGTTTGCATTTGGAATTAGATTTTTATTCTCCTGTTTCTGATTCTGACGAGGATGGGTTTCCAGATAGCGTTGAACTTTCGCGGGAAGATGCAGAGCGATTTCGAAGTTGGTTTGTTCGAATTGCCGATTCCCAATTTGTAAAACCGAATTCCTATTGGAATCCGAACGAGCGAGACTGCGCGGGGCTAATCCGCTATAGCTACAGAGAGGCTCTAAAAAAACACGACGCGGATTGGTTTATCCAGAGTGGAATTTCCCTTGATAAGAATTTACCTGATACTGCTTCTTATTCCTATCCGAACGTTCCCTTTCTTGGCGAGAAAATCTTCAAACAAAAGAAAGGCTCTGCTCTTGATTTGGAAAGTTTTGGAACCTTCGCCGATGCCGAAACACTTTTTCGTTTAAATACCATATTTATTTCAAAAAATATTGTAGAAGCCAAAAGGGGGGATTTGTTATTCTTTGAAAATAGGGGAGAAATTCGTTTTCCATTTCATTCTATGATTGTTTCAGGTATAGCAAGCACCGAGCCGATTGTAATCTATCACACGGGTGATGGAAATATTTTAAAACGAGTTCCAATTTCTTATCTTGCGAGTAGTAAGATTTTTCGAGTCTCTCCTGAAAACCCGTATTTTCTGGGTGTATATCGATTTTCTATATTGGAGTAAATCATGAGTAACCACAGTCGACTAATTAAGATTCTAAGCTTTTTAATTTTATTTTCTTTTCCATTTTATTCTCATGCTGATGAGACTTCGCCGGAGTTTTATCTCAGCACGGATAAGAGTTTTGCCCGCGAGGAAATCCCTTACGTCAATTTAGAAGGACCGGGTTATAGTGGTTATACGCTCAGGGTTTATGAGATTGCAGATCCCGAAAAATTCCTTCAGGAAAAGGTTCGGGAACGACTCGTTAAAGAAACAAACGACAAGCCAGCCTTTGCCGATCCGCTTCAATTACTAAAGAGAACATTTCAGTATTTTAAAAACGATTTAAGACAAATTGGACGAAAAGAATTAAATACCAAAACTCGCTCTTCTGTTTCGAAAGGGTTAAAGATGGAGTATCCACGAGTCACAGAAGAAAATCTTGCTCATCCCGCCATTCTAAAAGATCATAAACTAGTTTTAAGTTTTTCAGTCCCCAAGTCCAAGCAAAGTTGGATTTATAAAAGAGTTCCAGTTCCTCTAAAAGAGACAGGCGTATTTTTAGTTGAAGCCTTTACCAATTCTCATTTTGCCTATTCTCTCGTCTTTAAGTCTGATATTCATTTCGTCACCAAGCTTGCTGAAGGGGAAACTCTTGTATATGCCGCAAGAAAAGATAATGGAGTTCCAAAAGAAAAAGCAATCGTTAAAATTTGGGATGCAAGCAGTGGCGAGGTAATGGCTAATGGCAAAACAAATTCTTCCGGTATCTTCCATCATAAAGGTAAAACAGGAACTAAAAGCCTAATCCTTGTTACCCATGAAAACCAATTCGCCGTTTCGGATCCAACTTTTTATTCTAGTTCCTTTTATAGTGAAGGCGGAATAAAATCTTACCTCTATACAGATAGACCTGTTTACAGACTGGGCGACACAGTTTACTTCAAGGGTATTGTTCGTAATTTCAAAAAAGATTCCTATTTTCCTTCCTCCGGAAAAGGGACTGTAGACGTATTTACTTACAAAGGGGATGTAATTCATTCAGGAATTTCTATTAACTTAAATTCAAACGGGACTTTCGACGGAGAATTTAAAGCTCCAGAGGGAGGAGAAGTTTATCTCGGTGTATACAACCTTGTTTTAAACTATCAAAGTAAAACTTACTCTACAGAATTTTCTATCGATGCTTATAAAAAACCAACTTTCCTTGTCAAAGTCAAACCGGAAAAGCAATCCTACGTCAAAGGAGAAAAAGTTAAACTAGATATCCAAGCTGTGTATTACCACGGTAAGCCGCTTTCAGGAGTCGAAGTAGAATACCAAGTCTTTCGAAAGGCTAAGTATGATTATTCTCCCATTGGAACCCTAAACTGGGAAGGAACAGATTCTTATCTTACTTCGAAAGAAACATCTGGACGAAGAGAAATTATAAAATCGGAAAAAGCTGTTTTAGATAAAAGCGGTTCGTATTCCTTGTCTTTTGTTCCAGAGAACATAACTGAAGACTTTGCCTACACTGTAGTAGCCTCTGTTCGTGATTCCGATATAACTCTCACCGGTGCTTCTTCCTTTTCTGTAAATCGAAGCTCTATTTTTATTCGCCTCAAAAAGGAAACCCAGGTCTTTGAGCCAGGATCAGACGTAATCGTCAGTGCAGAAATGATTCCTTATGATAAATCTTTGTCTAAAGAAAATCTTGCCCGAGAAATTGCTTCTCGTAAAATTAAAGCCATTCTATACCGCAGGAAATTTCAATCTATCGCACAAGAAGCTGAAAGAAAAAAAATAGACTCTTTTTCTGAAAAAACAAATCCAGACGGGCAAGCAGAGTTCAAATTTAAAATACCGGATAAAGGTCATTATGTGCTAAGATTCGAAACAGAAGATGCGAATGGCTCGGGAACTTTTGCCGAAACAACTCTCTGGTCTTCTGCAAAATCAGACTCGATTGAAATTCCACTCAAGGATATTTCCCTCACCGCAGGGAAGGATATTTACTCTCTAGGCGACACCGCAGAAATTTTAATCCTCTCACCTGTCGCTGACGCAAACTTACTCGTAACCTTAGAAGGAAACCGTATTTTAAGATATGAAAGCATTCCCATGAAAGGAAACTCATATAAATACAGTGTCAAAATCACTTCCGATCTCTCGCCAAATTTTACTCTGTCCGCCGTTCTATTCGCCAATCGAGAAACCTATTCGGGACAAATCAAAGTTGTCGCTCCACCTGAAAATAAAATCTTAAAAGTAAAAATGAAAACAGATCACGAGATATATAAGCCGGGCGAGACTGTGCAATTAGAAATTTCTACCTCTGACTTAAAACAAAAAGGAGTCAAAGCAGAAGTATCCGTTGCCATTGTAGATGAAGCTATTTACCAGATCCAGGAAGAAAAGAATCCTCCTCTCATTTCCTACTTCTATCACCCGAGAAGAAATGATGTCAATACAGTTTACTCTTCCTCCTATCGTTTCTTTGGTTATTCCGAATCCAGACGAATGGATTTAGCCTTTGGTAAGAAGACAAATATCCCCTTATCTGCTTTGAAAGAAGATGATAATCGCTCCCGCGAAAAATTCAAAGACACCGCTTTTTGGAATGCCACTGTAAATACGGACTCGGAGGGTAAGGCTAAACTAAGTTTTGTCCTGCCTGATAATTTAACTTCTTGGCGAATAACAGCCGTTGCCCTTACGGAAGATTCTAAGTTTGGACAATCTGCTTCTAATTTTATTTCCCGTAAACCTCTTTCCTTACAGGCAAATCTTCCTTCTTATTTATTGCGCGGAGAAAAACATACTGTTTCCACAACAGTTACCAATTTTAGTAATTCGAAAGAAGATGTTCTTGTTACTCTTGAGGCTAACGGCGCCTCTTTGCAGGGAATCTCTTCTAAAAAGATTAGTTTAAAGCCGCAAGGAAGTGAGCTTGTTAGTTTTTCTATTCAATCTGATGAGGCAAGCCCCGCAAAGAATGTAAGCTTGAAATTTACCGCGAAAGGGGCTAATCAGGATACTCTCATTCAGAAAATTCCGCTTCGTTATTTTGGCGTAAAGAAAATTGAATCAGCTTCTTTAAAACTAAATTCTCAGGCTCAAACTGCGAAAGCTTCTTTGAAAATTCCAAATACTGCCGTAGAAGAGCGACTATCGCTTCGAATTAATCCGGGGAATATGGAAGCATTAAAATCAACCTTGCCCTACTTGATTGATTATCCTTATGGGTGTGTCGAGCAAACAATGAGTCGCTTCGTTCCGGTTCTCGCCGCACAAAGAGCAGGCGCCCTTTCCTTAAAGCAAAGAGATGAACTTCCAAAGATGGCAAGCCAGGGTTTAAAAAATCTAAAATCTCTTCTCGGCAAAGACGGAGGCTTCAAGTGGTTTGCCCCTGATAGCGGTGAAGATGTAATGATGTCGGCTTATGTTTACCGTGCTTTATCTATTTCAAAAAAATTAAAGCAAGGACCCGATGAAGAAATTTTAAACCAATCTAGAAGTTATCTCTACAAAGCACTTGAATCAACTTCCGGCCCTTTTCAAAAAGCATATATCTTATTTTCTCTCACGGAAGGCGGAGAAGTGGAGGCTTCTCTTGTTGAATCACTTTCAGGAATTGTAGACAAACAAGGAGTATACGGTAAAGCCTTAACTGGTTTAGTTCTGCATTCTTCGGGTAATAAGGATAAGGCGAAATCCATATTTAAAAAAGCTATTACCGAATCTGGTGTTATGAATGGTAAGAGTTTACCGGAAGATAATACGATAGAAAAGGATGGAGTCGAAATGCTCGCTGGCTTACTGTTATTATCCGTTCGTTTAAATGAAGAAACTATTTCAGATGCTCTGAGTGAGGAACTATTTTCTAGAAGAACTGACATTGGATGGAAAAATTCTAGAGACACAGGTATGGCAGTTCTTGCTCTTGCTGAAAGATTGGAGGTCTTTTCTGAAAAGTTAACGCCTATTAGCCTTATAATTAAAGTAAATGGAAAAGAATTTAGAACAGTAAGCGCAAAACCAACTGATATTCTGTCAGACAAAGCAGATTGGAGTTTTTCTATTCCTAATTTAGCTAAAGGAGAAAATATAATAGAGCTAGTAAAAGAAAAAGGCGGAACAGTTTACGCAGTAGTATCTTTACAATACATAGATAAATCGAAATCTTTCACTCCAACCGAAAAGGGATTGAAAGTTAAAAGAGAATACTTTTCGATAACCGCAGAAGAGAAAAACGGCAAAATGAACTTAACCGCTAAGAATTCAAATTCCTTTAAGCCAGGTGAACTCGTTATGGTATCGCTAGAAATTGAGCGAGTTGGAAAATCAGATTCTTACTTTATGGTTGAAGATCTCTTGATTCCAGGTTTTAGCTTTGTTTCCAAAGACACAAATTATTATGTAGGAAATTATTCAGCAGACTATGAATTGCGCCAGGTTTATGACGATAGAGCAGTGTTTTTTGTGCGAGGTCCTGTTCAAAAATCTACAGTTCGCTATTTTCTTCGGGCAGATATGACAGGCAAATACAATTCTGCCCCTGCAACTGCGAGTCTTATGTATTATCCAGAAGTAAGGGGAAGCTCTTCTTCTGAAAATCTGATGGTGGAGTAAATCATGCGTAACCTTAAAAGTATTTTTATAATTTTAATTCTATTTGTAACCTATTCTTTATTTTCCTCCGAAGTAAAAATCCTAACTCCCCGTGGGGGCTTTACTACTTCTAGAGTAATTGAAATCACAGGAACCATTGCAGATACATCAGCAGAGCGAGTGATCTTAGTTATGAACGGAGTTCCTCAAACTATAAAAGTCAATTCCGGAAGTTTCAGGATAAAATCGGTAGTAGCCCCCGGTGGCAATACGATTGAAGTCAAGCATGGAAAAGACAATGATAAAGTTTCCTTTCATGCAAACGTTCCTCCAAAGGATATCAAAGTCGTCCTCACCTGGGATACCCCGACTGACGTTGATCTCTGGGTTATTGATCCGAAAGGAGAAAAGACATTCTTTGGCGCAACCTCAAGCTCCTCCGGCGGCAACTTAGATGTAGACGTTACAGATGGATTTGGTCCCGAAACATTTACCATGTCCAAAGCCCTGTCTGGCTCGTATGCGGTGAACGTCCAATACTACTCTAATTACAATACTCCTATCACTAGAGTTAAACTTTATGTTATCCTCTACGAAGGGACATCCAAAGAAGAGCGCAAGACTTTTGAATTTACAATGACTCGTGCACAACAAGTTTATCATATTGCAGATTTTCAGATTGCGGGGGAATGAGATTTTTCGATTGTCATTTCAATATGAAAATTATTATGCATTGGGTTGAATGTATTCAACCCCTACTGTTATTCCCCATTTCCCTATTCGGATTCGATGAGGCAAACCTAAAAACTTCTCTATCCACTTGGGAAAAGAAAAATAAGAACGAGGCAATTGTTTTAATTACAAGTCCTGATTCCGGCAAAATAGAATTTGCCTACCCTGAAAAGAATGCATTGTTTAGAAAGTTACCACCCGGCTCAATTATGAAGACTCTTTCTTCGTTTGTATTTCTTTCGAATCCGAATAGATTTCATACTTCATTTGAAGAAAAATATTTTTGCAATGGTAAGGTTGAAGAGCCGAAGAAGGATTATTTTAAAGCAGAGGATAAGGATAAATTTAATATAGTGAAAGATTCTAATACAGGAAAGAATTACTTTAGGTGCTCAATAGAAAAAGGACACGGTGAAATAACTCTGCGCAAAGCCCTGGCTGAATCGTGTAATGCCTATTATCTGCACTTTGCGTCTAAGGATTCTGATTTTTTTTATAATGCCTTGATTCAGGATTGGAAATTAAACGAAGGAACGGGTGCAACTTTTGAGCAAAGTTCGAATGCAAAGCATTTCACTCATAAAAATTCTACTCCTTTTGAATCTGCTCTTACTAGTATTGGCGATGACGGACAAATAAAAGTAACCGCTCTAAAAGTAGCCCAAATCTATGGGGCAATTTTTGCAGAGACTCCTATTCTAAAGCCTATTTTAAAGGGCGAAATGCCCGGGCAAGTAAATCCATTTCCTTATCCTGATACTCTCAGAAGGAAAATCCAACAAGCTTTACGACTTACAGTAAAGGAAGGCACTCTTAAAAATATTCATTTGCAGAATACAAGCATTCAGATTTTAAGTGGAAAGACAGGAACGCCGACACGCGAAGGAAGAAAATTTACAACTCATGGTTGGAATATTATTTATTTTAAGAAAGGGGATATTCTTTATTTGCTTGTAGTATTTGTTGACAAAGGTTCAGGGAAGAAAGAAGCTTTAGAGTTATCGACTATTATCCTTAATGCGATATAGTCAAAGCTTTATTTTCTATAACTCACAATAAACACACCCGCAATTACAAAAGCAGTTCCAATGATTTGTGGCAAATTAAGAGTTTCCCCTAAAAATATCCAAGCAAGTAATATTGTCGAGACCGGACCAATAGTACCAATGATAGAAGCAGTACCTGAACCAATACGCTTAATCCCTTGTGAAAGTAAAAATGTAGGCATTACAGTCGAAATGATCGCCATTCCAAAACTAAGTCCATAAACTTCAATGGGTAAATCTAAATTTTGCGCATTATGCGTAGCTAAAAAATGTAAGCTGATAGAAAGACAAGCGACTAACATTGCATAGGCAGTAAAACGAGAGGCTCCGATGCGTGGAATCATTTTTCCACTTCCCATAAGATAAGCAGCGTAAGTGAAGGCGCATAGAAAAATTAAAAATGCTCCCAGAAAAATATTCTCTGTCTTTTCTACCCTGTCAGTAAAGAATACTATCCCGATTCCTATATAGGTAATGCAAAGAGAAAGAATTTCTCTTCTCCTTACTTTATGTTTAAAAAGAATGGCAGACAGAACAACCACGAGAGTCGGATAGATAAATAAAATTAGCCTCTCCATTCCTGCACTAATATAAACTAAGCCTGCAAAGTCTAGTATGCTAGATAAGTAGTAACCGAGAAAACCGAGTAACACTACGTATCCCCATTCCGAATAGGAAAGATTAGTCTCTTCTGACTTTGATTTATAAAGTCCGACAACTAAGAAGAAAGGTGTCGCAAATGCCATGCGAAGAAATAAAAGGGTTGTTGCATCCACCCTGTAGGCATATGCCAATTTAACCATGACCGCCTTTGCTGAAAACCCGATTGCGGAGATGAGAACTAGGACTGCTCCTAGAATATAAGATGAATTTGTTTTTTCTTTATCCAAAATTTTTAGAAGGCAACTTTTAATCCAACGTTCGCACCGTATGCCTTCTCTAGAATGATTGCTTCTCCTATGATTTTAAGAAAAGCAAAATTTATTTCTGTTCCAACTATTATGTAATTAGTGGTTGTTCTAACTTTTGTTTTTTGTCTAAAATCCATAGAAAGAGTTCCTTCAGGATTTACGGGACCTTTGCCTGAATTTAAAGAATTATTTGAATAGTATTTATAATAATCTGATGTTACAACGGAGCTATTATATACATAGTATGGATCTAATGATAATTTTATCGGACCCCCACGAGATAGGTGCAAATCTGCTGTCCCAAAATTTTTACTGTACCCCACTCCAAAAAAGAAATCAAAAAAATAAAGCAACTTGAATCCTGTTCGTAGCTCAACGGGTATACTTCTCACATTCGATGCAAAATCAAATTCTGTCCTAGCAACCCAAGAACCTTTTAGATCTCCAAAATTTACTGTTGCATTGCTTCGCGGCTGATGATTCAAATCCATCACGAAGTTTTGCATATTATATCCAACACCTAAAGAGATTCCAGAAAATCCAAACAAGGATGCATTGGAAATTTTAGGCTCAATCACTTGGTAGCGAAGCATCGCTCCAAAACTTTCTACTTTAATCCCACCGGATAATTCGGGTTTATTTCCGTAAGCCGCTTTGACATCCGTCGTTTTATAATCTGCCTTCATGCCATGAAAATAAAAATTGAATCTATGTAGATAAGATTTATTATCCTCATCTTCATCATCGTCGTCATCTTCATCTGAATTAGGTTTTCCCAAATCTTTACCCGGTTGAAGTGAACCACCTTTTCCTAAGAGCCAACCAAGATTAACCGCTGCCATTACAGTTGGAGCAGCAGATACACCAACGTTCGGTAATTTGGGAACTCGCATATCTCCATAAGCTACAGTGATATCATCTTTTTTTACATAACCTCCGCCTAGACCCGCTCCAACCTGAAATCGATTCACATAACCAGGTCCAATCATTCCTCCACTATTATTCGAAATCACAGCCGCTTCAATCATAGACTGCATCACAGGTTGCAAATATTGAGATTGAAAGGCAGCATCGAGATTATCAAACTGAGAAGTATATTTTTGCGGTATAACGTCACAGGCAACGCCTGAACAGCCGACCTTCGCAGAAAGACTTGGAGAAAAATAAAGTAGTAATAAAAAAGTAATTAGATAAATGAATGAATTCAATAAATTTGAAGGGATATGTATTAATGTTTCTAGCATGACGGTAAATTATAGAGTTTATTTTTTATAAGTCAAGAAATTTCCTGAGTGCTTCGTATTAGTTTGACTTAGTTTTTGTAAAAAATATACTACGTAGTTTTACAAGTTTCTTTGAAACTGTAACTGGTTTTTATTTTTTTGGGGCAAATTTATCAATTAAAAAATATGTTTCCATTAGTCCCTTTCCCTTTACATCAATTAAACCACGCTTTTCAAAAATAAATTTACCTTTAAGTTGATCATATACTTGTCTCGAAGTATGAATCATATCAGGAAGCCCAAATGACTCCATTCGACTTGCAGTGTTTACCGTATCCCCCCAAATATCGTATGCGATTTTTTCGAGTCCAATTACACCGGCAACAGCAGGACCACAATGAATTCCTACGCGAATTTTAAAATCTGGATATTTCATAAGTAGATCAATTAATTCCTGCTGATGGCTAAATTTCAATATATCAAGCGCCAAATCAGCCATAGCCTCTAAGTGATTATCAATACTTCCAGGAAGACCGCCTACTACCATGTAGGAATCGCCTATCGTTTTCATTTTTTCGAGATTATGCACCATCGTTAGAACATCGAAATGAGAAAAAACATTATTCAAAAGAACAACTAGTTCTGTAGCAGCGACTGTTTGAGAAAGTTTTGTAAATCCAACAACGTCAGCAAACAATATACTCGCAAAAGGAATTGTATCTACAATCAACGCTTCGTCATGAGTTTTAATTCTATCGATGACATGATTGGGTAAAATATTTAACAAAAGAGCTTCGTTTTGTTTATTGGAGCGAGATAATTCTTTAGTCCTTGCCTTTACCCGCGTCTCTAATTCCTGATTGGCTTCTTCTAAAGTTGCAATTAATTTTTCTTCTGCATTTGTTTTGTCTTTTTTTAGAATATTAATTTTGTCAGCAAGCGCGAAAGAAAAAAAGGCGACTTCGAGAGCGCCTGTAGCTAAACTCAAATAGTTCATAAAGCGAAGGTCTTGAATTAAACCAAACGAGCGCAAAATGGTAAGTATCCCTACAACGGCAGCAAACGCCCATCCGACCATGTAAAGTCTCGCTGCCTTAATTCCTTTGATTAAAATAATTATCCCGGATACAATCAATACTCCCGGATAAATTAAAATGATTACATTAGTGATAATAATTGGAACGTTAGACGATAAAACAAAACTAATTAAAATTACAGGTAGAGAAAATAAAGCTAAGATTTTTAAAATTTTATCAAGGAGGGGTACAAACTTTTTCGTATCCAAAAATTCTATAGTAAAAAAAATTAAGCAGATAATAGCCATTAATCCACTAGTATGAATTATCTTACTCTGTATGTAAGGATATTCAGACCAAAAATGCCTATAGCCATATCCATGAAAAGAAACCATGTAGAGGATACTAAAAAAAACCGCTAACACATAGTAGAGATAAATTTTATCTTTAAGTGATAGAAATAAAAATAGATTATAAAAACCCATGATGAACATGATTCCAAAATAGATGCCCATGATAAGCTGGGTTTCATTATCGCGGATATGAAAAAAGCGTTGCGGGGCAAGATAGATAGGAATGTGCACAACACTGATTGACTGCACCCGTATATAGATGACAGGATTTTTTTCTATTTCGAAAGGAACTATATAATTTAAAACCCTACTTTCAATATCTCTCTTTGAAAAAGGAAAATGATCTCCGCCTTCTTTTTCCACATAAACATCATCTTCTTCCTTGTCGTGCTCGATGGGAAAATAAAAAGTAACCAAATCTAACTGCGGGTATTCAACAAAAAAAATCCAATCATCATTTAAAAAACTATTTTGATCTTTAATTTGAAAGCGCATCCAAACAACAGAAGAAGTAAATCCAAAATTATAAGAGTTTTTATCGCTGGGTTTAAATTCCTTTTCAATTACGTCTTCGAAACTTAGATTGCCTGTTTTATCTTCATAGATATCTGCGTGGGGGATTACATCATAGACTTTGTCCATATACAAAATCAGTGGATTCGATGTCTCCGACTCTTCTTGCGAAAATAAAATCGAAATAGGTGAGATTAAAAGAAAAAATGCAATTATTAACTTTTTTATTTTTATAAATTTCATAATTTTACTAAAATTGAATCAAAAAATTAAAATTGCTCTCAGAGTTTTTCATATTCCGTAAATTTTAGATAACAATAAATTCTAAATAACTAATTTCAAGTGAAATAAATTATATTTGGTGGCTTTCTGCTATAATATTTGCAAAATAATTCTATTTCTCGTTTGCGAACTAATAAGATAGATTTGAGAATCTAACTCAATGTCGCTACGATAGTCGAAACCTCTTAAAGTTTACCAGCCTGTATTGCTGCAGGGCGAAATTGTAATGGCATCCTTGCCCGTTCATGAAACAGGCAATTATTACAGACCGTTATGTCTCGTAGTCACGTGGTTTATTCTTTGGAGCGAATCGGTGTTATCTCTTCTCATATCATTTGCGCTGTTCTATACCATAAATAACAATAATTAACCGTAACTGTAGAGACAGGTTTGAAACAGCGATAGCGTGTCTCTACTTCTTTGCATACGGCAAATAACGATATACTAGTGCCGTTATTTAAAATCGTAATCTATCGTTCCGGTTTTCCAATCACCAGTCTTAATACGATATATCTTTTCTTCTATTCCACAGAACAGATAACAACCAATAGCCAGTAGAATTATTTCAACATTCATTTCTTATTCTTCCTTTCTCAATATATTTTTCCTTAGAACAATCTTTATCGACATCACCGACAAATAGCACTTATCCACAAAAAGCATTTCACTCATTTTAAATTCCTATTCAAGTTTTAAATAACTTTCTACTTTAGACAAGTATAGAATAAAGTAAATTTTTTTAAAAAACCATTCTTGACCTTTTGTGTGGGATATGGTATGCTTGTTTAAAAGAGGATACAATGATTCAAGATACAATTTCTAAGATTGAAGAAAATATTCGAGATGCAAAGAGCATTGACGAAGCAAAAAAGACAGAGCTTCTAGGGCTTGTAGGCTCACTTAAAAAAGAAGTCATGGATCTTTCTAGCACCAATAAAGAAGACGCAGAAACTGTTGCCAATTTCACAAAAGCATCTACTCACGAAGCAATTAAAACTGAGAAAAATAAAAGTCTATTTGATCTTTCTCTAAAAGGTCTTTCCGGAAGCGTCGCAAAATTTGAAGTCTCTCATCCAGACTTGGTTGCTACTGTAAATTCAATCTGTGTTTCGCTGTCTAATAGCGGGTTTTAAAAAATTACGCAATCTAAAAAAGATTACCACCGATGCACACCGATAAAAGAACGATGAAGAATGATATAGATTCAATAAGCTACGAATAAGACCTATCGTATCTTTTATCGGTGCTCTCGGTGTGCATCGGTGGTAATCTTGAAAAGTCTATTTCTTAAAGCTATGCCTGAATGCGAAGTAGACTGGAATGGCTAATAGCGTTATGCCGATACCTTTGACAGCATTAGCTGGTTGCTCGTAAGCTAAAATACTGATTAGAATAATATTCGCTGTGATATACAAAAGCGGCGGCAATGGATAGAGAGGAATTTTATAATCAGATTCAGACTTGTATTCTTTCTTTAGCACAAACGGGATAAACGCAGTCAGTGAGGATAAGAATAATATGGCGCAGGTGATGAAGTAAAGTAAGTCTTCTAATTGGTTAAATATAATTAGTATAGAAGCATAAATACACTGAAATAAAAGCGCCTTATGTGGACTTGCATACTTTGGATGTAAATCAGCGAGGTGATGAAAAAATAAACCGTCATTCGCCATCGCATAGTAAATTCGAGAGCCTCCGATAATCATGGCAGACATAGAGCCCAGAATAATCCAACAAATGAATAAGGAGATAACAGTCGTAATCCCGTCACCGAATAGGTGTTTTGCGGCAATGACTCCAATTCCACCTTGCCCTTTTAATTCACTCACAGGAGCCGAAACTAAAAACAAGAGATTTATCGCAATATAAAGACTCATTACCATAAAACAAGCAATCGCTACCGAAAGCGGAATGATTCTACGCGGGTCTTTAATTTCTCCTGCCACATAAGTCACCATGTTCCATCCAAGATAGGAGAATGATACAGGCACGATTCCAAGAATGAGAAGATTTACATTCTGAAAAATATCAGGAAAGAAAGTATTATTCTTTAGCGGAGTATAATCCGTATTCCCAAACGCAAATCCTGCGATGACAAGAATGAGTAGTCCGGAGATTTTAACAGAGGTAAAAATATTTTGCAGGCGAACCGCTTGCTTGATTCCAAAATAATTAATCACACTAAAAAAAGTAATTAGTCCGGCTCCTATTACTTGCGTAGGACCGAGTTCCACATTCAGCGGACCAATCGTTGTTTTGTAGTCAGGTAAATCTTTTATGCCAGGAAAAATAAATGCCAGATATTTTGAAAATGCAATTCCAAGAACGGCAATGCTTGCCGAAAAGTTTACACTGAGTGATGCCCAGCCACTCATGAATGCAACGAGTGGAGAATAGGCTTTTTTTAAATAAATATAATCTCCGCCTGCTTCTGGAAAGATGACAGCCGGGTAGGCAAAGGTCACTGCTCCTGCGATCGCAAAGATTCCACCTAAAACCCAACAAGTAATTACGAGCCAGGGATTTTCTACTTTGTTTAGAATAAATCCCGTCGTGAAGAATACCCCAGATCCCACCATTGAACTAAACATGAGTGAGACCGAATCTGTTAAAGAAAGTGTTCGCTTTAATTCCATAAATGAATAATTTGACTATAAAAAAGGGCTTACATGAGTAACAAGTTTTTAATTATATTTTTCTTCTATTTTTTCGTTTTAAGTTTTTGCAAAGTTGATAAGACCACAGGCGAAAGCATCGCGCCTGTTGAAACTCCCGAGTCAAAACAATTACAAGCGAAGTCAAATTTCTTAAGTGGAAAATCCCAGGCAGATGAAACTACTAAGTTAGGAAAGCTCACTCGCGCAACTTACTATGCAACGTTTCGTCAGCGAATCAGCAAGCACTGGGAACAGTACAATAAAGAAATCCAAGATCCATTCATCGAATGGAAAAATAAAAATGTTCCACAACCAAAATCAAAAGTAGTTTTCTATCCTTTCTCCGGTCCTGATTTTCCTAATGCGTATACCATTTACCCCAAGGCAACGACTTACATTATGATTGGACTTGAAGCCGGTGGATTTGAACCTGATTTTGAAAGCATGAATGAAAATCAAATTTCGAGAGGCTTATACGAATTAAACGGTAGTCTAGATACAATCTCTCGTTTAAATTATTTCATGACCAATTCTATGAAAGAAGATGTGAGCAAATCCGTATTTCGCGGAACTGCACCTGTATTCTTAGCCTATTTCGGATTTCTAAAAGTTAAACCGTATTCGATTAAAAATTTTCGACTGAATGAAAATGGGGATATTGTCTATTTGACGAAGGAAGAAATTAAGGCAAATGCAAATTACCGTGAAGGTCTTGTTAGCCTCGACATTGATTTCATTGATCCTACAGACGGAACAAAAAAGAAATTGTATTTCTTATCTACGAATATTTCCAACTATGGGCTAAAGGCAAATCCTGGAACAATGAAGTTTCTCGGTAAGTTCGGAACTTTTGCTTCCACATTTAAAGCAGCATCTTTTTTACTCCATTATGATTCTTTCACAGATATGAAAGAATTTATCATTAAAAACTCAGAGCTTATGGTAATGGATGATACCGGTCCACCCGTTCGTGATTTAGACAAGGATTTTAATATTAAAGTATTCGGACGTTATACGCGACCTATCGGGCTCTGGCCTGAAAAAGTCCAAAAGGAATTACAAAAACTCCACGAAGACCAAAAACCAGAAAAAGTAAATTTCAAATACGGTTACGGCACAGCAGATAAGCAACAGCACATTATGGTAGTTACCCGTAAGTAGGACTTTCGAAGATGAACACCGATATAAAAGATAAGGGTACTGTTTAATTTGAATTCAAATTCTCTTTTATCGTTTTTTTATCGGTGCGCATCGGTGGTAATCTTTTCTTAATTCGGCTTTTTCTTAATCACCAATTTTCTTTCGATTTCGAAAATCTTTTCAGGTAGTTTTTCTTTACCCAGTTTTTTCTTATCGTTTTCTTTAATGAATAAATCAGCCCCATATTTTTCAAAGGCAGCAGCAGCTTTTACATTTTTAAGACCGATAAATTGAAGATGAACTTCGCCAGCGGCAAGACCGTATTTGTCTCCAACATCTTCGACAGAAAGAATACGGCTAATAGCTGTTACAGTGTCTCCACTCGTAGCAGGTTGCGTATGATAACCCTCTGTGTAACCAAGATCCCATAGCATATTTTCAGAAATATCGCGCGATGCCATACCAACGAGCCAAGCAAATACAAGCCCGCCGTATACTATCGGTTCGCCGCTCATAGCTCCACTTAAACTTTTAGAATAAAGCTTATCATAGTGCAGAGGATGGGTATTACCCACACGATATGTCCATGCGTAATGCTCGTCAGTGATTGTGCGACCATTAGAATGAATATAAATTTGTCCCGGTTTGAAAGATTCAAAGTAAGTAGACTCCCAGGTTGTTTCTCTAAAATCTTTTGGATACATGAGAGACGGAAGTTTAATTACAGGCTGATCAGCCTCAGGAAAAAAACTAGAAGGATTTCCGGGCTTTGAATTCCCTTTCGGTTTCCCATTTGAGTGATTAATCATAATTTTGCGCTCATATTGAAGCACTACATCATTGCTTTGATTAAAGCACATTGTGCGCACATGAACTATGCCTGGCTTATCAGGACCTTTATCGTCTACTTTTAAAACTTTGGTTCTAGCGGATAACGTATCGCCGGGATACACAGGAGTTAAAAATTGAACATTGTAATAGCCAAGATTAGCCATTGCTTTTTCAGAATCATTTTGCACGCCAATGGAAAGTGCGAGATTAAAAACCATTAGAGGACTTACAAGAAGGTCTTTAAATCCATGCGCCTGTGCATAAGGTCTTGAGAGATAAAGAGGATTAGCCTCCATGAATGTTGTGGCAAATTCTTGCGCGAACGAAAAATCAATAGTAAACGCTCTCGGATGAACGAAAACTTCACCATCTTTAAATTCTTCCAAAAATCTTCCGTATGTTTTTTTGATAATTGTATTCGTATCTACCGGAGTTGCAGGCGCAATCTCCTTAAAAGGTGCTGATTCAATTTGCTTCATAGTATATTCCTCATTGTATGATTGTGAATTCCTTTTTTGTTAATTGGGGCGATTCGGCACTTCGACTACGCTCAGTGACCGGACAAATTTGGTTGGTGAGCGTAGTCGAACCACCGACCGCGCTCGCACCTCGCATGAATGAATTGCCGGTCACTGAGTAGATGCTTCTTAGCATCGTATCGAATGTGCAAAATTTCATGACACCGGTTTGATCGCTATCGCTCGATCTAAAATTTATTTCACATTATATACAGAATTTTACTTTATCCTTTTAGAGAAAGAATTTTTTTAATACAAGTCGGACGCGGGTAAACTCTCCGGGATGGGATTCTTTGATTAAAGCTCCACCAATTACAGCCATCATCGTGCTATGCAAAATAAGTCCCTGCCCTGAGCCACCACTTCGAATGGAATCTTGCATACCTCTGCCGTTATCTTCAATACACAGTTCTAAAATAGATTTTTCAAAAGAAAGAGAAATCTTTACTTCTAACTTTCGGTTGGGGACGATTGCATAACGTAAAATATTTCGAAGTAATTCTCGAACTGCATAATAAACAACCTCTAGTGCTACTGCTTCTAAACTTTGTAATTTTTCTTCCGCTTGTTTGTTTATGAGATAGAAAATAGACTCGTCGGGTAATTCTGATTTAACCAAGTTTTTAATTTCACTCATAAAATTCAAATATGATAAATCACCTGGGTGAAAAGGAAGAATTTTTAATAAGTTAGAAATTTTTTTATGAAGTCCTGAAAGAGAATTTAGCAAATCCATTCTAACCGGCTCGTCTTTCATAGAATCAATACCAATCATGATTGTATGAATTTCAGGTAAAATATCATCGTGTAATACTCTGCGTGTTTGGTGGTCTAGCAGTTTACTATCCATTAGCTGCTTCTTCTGAAGATTTACTAGCAATTTAGAAATTTCGGTAACGGAAAGTAAATCCAGAATTTTCCCAGAGCCGATACGGGCGATTTCAATTTCTTCCTCTGAATAAAGGGTATAATCCTTCTTAACCCCTAGAAGCAAAATTCCAACTAATCCGTTCGAATCACGAATTGTTAAAGCTAAGACATAGCCGTCAAAAGTATCTCGATTTAGATAGAATAGGTTTTTATTTGGAGAAGAATTTTCTGAAAAAGATAGAAGGCTTGCGTTGAATGTATAATTTTCATCGGGATAAAAAAGCGGCTTAGGGATATAAGACGCATAAGCTCCCATTGGAACAAGACATGCTTTCGTAGTTTCAAGTGTATTATCACACAAAAGGCGAAATGTATTTCCAAGATGCGAATCCATTTTTTCACTTGCCTGCGTGATGGATTCATATAGATTTTCATTGAATAAAAACGGTTTCAGTATTTTACGATTTTCTTCTTCGCGAGTGCGAGATACCATTTGGATTTTTACAAAAAAAAGTAAACCGAGTAGAGAAAGAAATACCTGCTTAGAATCTGTGGTATATCCAATTATGCCGCAAATGGCTGAAATAGAACTATAGATTATTGCAAATAACAAAATATATTTCCAATAATCTTTCAGCGACTTCATCGCAATGTAACGCCCCGTAAACACCTGGTAGGAAATAACTGCCTTACCGACAATGAGAATAGTCGCCAATACAGCAAGGCAAGCAAGGCAATCTAATATCAAAAGTAAAACTGGAAATTTTTCACTCTGAATATTTTGGATTTCACGGTCTAAAGTCTCTCTTCCAAAAATAGCAGTCACTCCGACCAAAAGGGAGAGTGCAACTAATATCAATGAGGCATATAAAATCGTGCGATAGGCGGAACTCTTGGCAATTTCTTCTAGATTATTGTCACGGGTCTTAATTCTAAAGAGATAAAAAATAGAACTTACAGTGCAAAATAAAATATAAAAGGAAAATATATAAAATACTTCATCCGGAATTAAAAAAATTATATCGGATACTCTCGTGTTGGCGGTAGCTGGAATGAGGTAAATAACAAGAGAAAAGGAAAATATAAAAAACAAGAATTCAGTGAATAGAAAAATATTTCTAAGGCTAAAATTTTTCCACACAAGGCTGTCCTCATAAAACCTAAATACTATGTAAGACCATGCGAAAGGAAGGAGACTGAGAATTAAAAAAGACGGGTAGATGATGCGGGAAGAGAAAGAAAGAATAAAAGAAATTCCTTTACCGAGAATGAGAAGATGCCCTATAAAGAAAAGCGTGCAGATAAAAAAACTAATGCTTGCAAATATTGCTTGCCTGTCTTTCTTTTCAGAGTAGATAAAAATTACACAGCCCATATAAAAAGAAACCAGATAAATACAACTCGAAAGAAATAAAGAAAGGCTACTTACTGCTATCCCCATTTTACTTCCTCGTCTTTTTCATTTATATAGGTTACATTTCCGTTCTCAGACCAGAGTAGAAGTTTGTTCTCGTGAACAATTAGGCTTGCGCGTGTACGGGCAACTTTCTCGTCGGTTGCGTTATCCGCAAGACCCCAGACTGTATAAATCTGCCCGTTTACGCGGCTAATTGTTCTTTTGTCCTTTACTCCCATTCGCGCAGCTATTTGCTCGTTACTTAAACCAAGTGCAATCAACTTGGCAACTTCGCGCTCGTTAGGCTCAAGAAGCGCCATAGGAGAATTTTCATCTGTGTAACGAACTTCCTGAACGCGGGATTCTATTTCGGGATCGATAAAACTTCTACCTACATACGCATCACGTAATAAAGGAACAATCATCGAAGGCAAAAGATAATTTGATTTTTTCACATACGCATAATGGCTAAGTATCCCCGAGCGACGAAAATCCCGAAAGTAAGTATCATCGTCTTGAATGGAATAAAATACAACGGGCTTACGGGGAAATTCTTTTCGAATAGAAATTGCAGATTCAATTCCATTTGGTCCAACAATCTGCACATCAAATAAAAGAACATCTACATCTGTCTTGCGGCAAACCTGAAAAGCCGCTTCTCCATTATCACAATCATAAAGGACAGAAACTTTTCTCGTTTCTTCTAAACCCTGCTTCAAAGCTTTTCGTAATTTTAAATTGTCTTCAATTAAAATAATTTTTAAAAATTCCATTATACCCGAACCTGTCTAATGCTCTTATAATAATTGCGTATTATAAAATAGTCAAGCACTTGAGTGTAAATCTAAGAACACCCAGGAGGTAGAAATAAAAAAAGAATATGTTAGAGTAGTGGCATTATGAGACAAATACTAACTATCACTTTAACCCTTTTAGCAATTTTCCTATTTTCTCCGCTTATGCTTTTAATCGCGGTCTGTATTTATTTAGAAGACAGAGGCTCTGTCTTTTTTCTGCAAGAAAGAATCGGGCTTAGAGAAATCCCTTTTAAAGTTTATAAATTTCGAACCATGCGAGACGGGAAAGTAACTGGAGTCGGAAATATTCTTAGAAAAACAGGACTAGATGAACTAGCTCAACTCTTTAATATTCTTTTAGGCGATATGAATATTGTAGGACCTAGACCTCTAACTAAGTATGACATCGAGAGGCTTGGCTGGAATCAATATAAGTATATGAAACGCTTTAGCGTCAAACCGGGATTAACCGGTCTTGCACAAATTTATGGAGGCAAAGGGGCTCGAGTTTCGAAGTGCTTTGAATTCTCTTACCTAAAACTACAAAGTTTAGAAATGGACTTGCGGATTATACTGGTTACCTTTGTAATCAATGCATTCGGGAAAGAAAGAATTCGTAGAGCACTTTGGGAAAGTTTAAAATTACGCAAAAGAAATCCAAATTGGAATAAATGGTTCAAGCATTTCAAAAGAAATTCACTTGCACCAATTCGGGAAAATATGGAGTCTATTTCTAACCTATCAGATGAAAAGTTAACGGCTCTTCACCGCTCGCTTGCTATTTTTCAACTAGGAGAAGCCGGAGAAGGACGAATCGCAAAACAAATCGACTCAGTGCATATTTTTGGAGTAAATAAGGCTTACAGAGAATGTATAAAACTTTTTGTAAAAGAAGAAGGCAAACATGGACGAATTTTAGCTCTAATGGTAAGAAGTCTCGGAGGGAAACTTCTAGAACACAACTGGACAGAAAGTCTATTTAGTTTTGGAAGACGGCTACTCGGTATTAGACTTAAACTTCTTGTTTTACTTGCTGCCGAAGCAGTGAGTGTTGTGTTCTATAAAATTTTTATAAGAGAACTTCCCCTTTCTGGAATGCGCGCAGCACTTATTGAAATTACACGAGACGAAGAGTTTCATTTACGATTCCATCAAGAATTTTTCAAAATCAGGATAGAAACAAATTTACATAAAATTATTTTTAAACTTTTATGGAGATCGGTCACTTTGCTTGCATTTATTGTTGTGGTTCTAGATCATCATAAATCTCTCATGGTCTTTGGAATTTCTTTTAGTCGCACTTACCAGGATTATTTTAAAATCGTGCGCAGTGTGGAAGAAGAAATTTGTAATTCCAGAAAGGATCGAATTCCTGAATTTGTAAATACAGTATTACATTTGCGATAAAGGACTATTAGACTTAAATTAAATATTCATTTTGAGCCTGTTAGTGTTGCGTAACTGCGTAATTTTCGAAATAAATTTGCCTATAATTAGAAATATGCTTTTCATGTATTCTTGAAATTTAAAATCGTTAGCCTATGAAAATTTTTTATACTCCAACTTTTTACAACAAATGCAAAAATCTTACCGAAGAACAACATAATTCTTCTCTTCTAATTCCCGCTGACTTATTAGATTTTTGGAATGAAAAAACAGACGATGATGAAGACAGTCGAAGGGATTATCTACATTTGCTGCTGAAAAAGTATCGGTTTTTGATTTACAATGGCATTCTCGAAAAAAGTGAAACTTTGATGACAAAATACCAAGAGAAAGACCAACGTCTTCGTAAAGTGGCTATTCGTCCTTATCCGGAGGATTGGGCTGAATTGAAACAGCTCAAAGCTTTCTTTAACAAAAGTATTTGTATGATTGCGGTCTTTTTAATAATACTTGACTCTCTAGGTGTAGCAGAATCTATACCCGAACATCTAGCGAATTTCGGAGTTCCTATGAAATCGCATTTTCGCTTATACACAAAAGCTATTCTATCAAGGAAAAATTCCTTCTATGATAGGCAGATGCAATATCGGCGGGATAAGTTTCACAAAAAAATTTAGCAATAGAGAAAATTTGTCCTGCAACTTGGAGACTCCGAAAGCCCGATGGCGAAGCCGTACACGCATTAGCCAACCTCGCCAAACTAAATAGAAATATTACTTTGTTTCCCCGAATATTCGGCAACTAGAATAGTAATATCATCCATAAATTGACTTTGAGAATTGCCGGTAAATGTTAGAACTGAATCATAAATTTTATTGCATAAATCAGAAGAAGAGTCAAAGTGGTATTTAAGGCTAATATCTATTAGCTTTTTCTCTCCAAACATGTCTTGATTTTTATCTCTCGCCTCTGTAACACCATCTGTATATAATATGATCTTATCCCCTACTTCTAATTTTGTGACTACTTCTTCTGAATTGGTTTTAAAAGCTTCACAGATAATTCGTCCCCTTGAATTAATGAATTCATATCCACCATTGAGTCCTACTTTCAAAATCGGTAAATGCCCGGCATTTGCCGAAGTCATAATTCCATCTTGTAAATTAATATGACAAAATACTGCAGATAAAAAATGTCCGCTCAATTTTCCCTGCAAGGCGCGATGTATTTTTTTTAGGGACCCTGCTGGACTCAATTTCATTTCATAACAATCTTGCAATGACATCTTTACCATTGTCGCGAGGAAGGCTGCTGGAACCCCATGTCCAGAAACATCGCAAATAAATAATAGCAAATCGTTTTCATTTTTATAGTCGAAGTCAATAAAATCTCCACCCACGCCCATCATTGGTTGATAGCGGAAACTAAGAGTAGCCCCATTTATTTTAGGAACATCCTCTGGTAACAAGGATAATTGAATTTTTTTTGCAATCATGATTTGCTTTTCTAATTCTTGCGATTGTTCTTGAATAGTATGCGTTCTTTCTTCTACTTTTCTTTCGAGGCTTTCATTAAAATTTGAAATTTCAATGATCAAGTTGTATTGCACTTCGGACGCAATCTTAAGATTATTTACCATAACATTAAAACTCTTCGCGAGGTTTCCAAATTCATCCTTCGCATCAAAATTTTCTATCATGGTCAAATTTCCAGAAGCAAGATTATTCACTGCCGCGGAAAGAATTTCCAATGGTCTCGTAAAATATCTAGTGAGAATAAATGCAGCAATTGCTGTGACGCAAAAAGTAAAAAAAGATAGAGAAAAGGCAACAAATGTCATGCTACGACGAAATACATTAACTTCACTCATATCCACTTCGATGACTACTACCCCGACCGCATCACCCACTCGATTGAATATACTTGCATATACCCAAATCATATCAGCCACTTCTGAATATTTTATCTCTGAATCATTATCCGATTCAGATTTATTACGGATAATACTCTTTATTCTCTCAATGCTATTTTGATTTCCACTGAATACTTTACCTGTATCCGCAATCCAATGATTACTTACCTCATATCGAGATAGTGCATAATATAAAGTATCCACAGATCGATTATAATTTAAAGTAAAAATAGAATGCATACTACTTTCATTGACATAGACTTTTTCTAAAACTCTAATGTATTCTTGGACGATTGGATTGTTCGCATCTCTGCTTGATATAATTTTTAAATGCTCATCCCCTGAAATCATTACTGAAATAAATTTTGCCACAGACCTTTTGTGATTTTTAAAATTTTTCAAAAACATCCCGTATGCAAATTGATACATAAATATTCCGAGTATAAAAGATATGGCTATATCTAGTCCGAGGAATCCTATTATTAATTTTTTACGTAATGTAAATATCATTTTACTTCACCAAATTATAAATCTTTGCAATAGAAATCAAGGTTATAAATAAAGGATTCTGGGGCAGTGAAGTTTTTTGAGGCATTATCCGGCTGTCAAAGATTAACTACGTCAGTAAACCAATTTGATTTATTGCCCGCGTTATCTTGTACTCTTACCTGGATAAGTAAAGGATTTTTAATAGCCTTAATACTTTTTGCAATTTCAACCTTGATAAAATTTCGATCCCGATCAAACACAAATGGATAAGACGATCCCTCTAACAAAACCTCAATCCTATTACTTATACCCGAACCCCTATCGCTCGCATAATAAAATCGTTCGATCATAGTAGAATCCTGTATCTCAGGCAAATTATAATGTCTATAAATCAAATATGGATACGTAATGGTTGGTGGAGATTTATCGCGCATAATAGCTATAATCCCTAATCGCCCAAAACTAAATGCTATTGAATTTGCATTTTTTTTTCCCGACATAGGAACCCACCTATTCAGAACACTATCATACAAATAAAGAGCTTCGTCTTTCTCTGAGAAACTTCCCATAAAAATTCCCTCCGCCGCACCTTTCCAAGAAAAATTATACGCTGTCACTTGGTATGCATTTCCAGAGGGAATTAAGTTAGGAAGAAGAACATCGTCTGGTATTTTTTCAAGCTTTGTAATTTTTACACTTCCATCGCCTAATACATTTGTCTTTGAAAAATTCAGACTTAACTTTTCATCTTCCGAGCTAAACTTTGTTGTTGATTTTGGTTTTACATAATTTTCATTTTTCATGGTGAAAAAATTGAATTTTAAACTAGATTCATTTCCTGATGCATCGAATAGTGATACTTCGACTAACATCTGTTTCCCCTCATCTATATTATTTAGATCAATAGAATGAGAATTCTTATCATCATACAGATTATATACATAGAAAGCTGGGGATAATGACGATTTATTGATATCATATAAACTATCTTTATCAGAAGCTTCTTTATAAGTCATACGTTTAAAATTTCTTTCAAACACGACCAATTCATTTATCTTTAAGCGAAGACCATAGACATTATTTTGATTTTTAGAGCTTATTCTGTCAAATCCCGCTACTTTAAATTTTACTTTCCCACTTAATTTTACTTCCTCGGAATTTGTGAAGGAGTAAGAGGTTTTGCTTAAACCTATTGTGGCAAAATTTTTACTGTATCCATTATCAGAATCAATAAATATTGATTGGATGACAGGCGGATTTTTGTCTTCTTGCTTATAGTTAATAAAGCTAAGCGGATTAAAATATTCTTTTGCATCAAAGAGTTCTAGATGCAGATGAGAAATTCCGGATCCTGTTTCACCGGAGCGGGCAATTCTATCTTTAGATTTTACTTTGAAATATTCTGGTTTTAACTTTACTTGAAAACCTTCTGGCTTTCCAAGTAATAATAATGCTGTTTTTAATTCTTCTAGTCCATTTACATCCCCACTTAAATCATTCAAGTGCGCATACTTTGCATATATCTTAAGTGACGGGGAGAATAAATTTATACTCAGTCCATATCCATTATTTGCATAGCTCATTGTCGCAATATTTCCATCGTATACGGATAATACTGAGAAACCGTTAATGCCATAAGTCTTATAGTCACAACCCATATGAAGATGGGAATTTCGAAATTCAGCAAAGGTCCCGGAAATTGGAAGTCGAACCTGCATTGGCCAATACACAGAATCAATTTTTCCAGGCTCAATCGCAATTAATTGTAAACAGAAAATAAACCAGAAACAGAAAACTATCTTCTTCATAAAGAAATAAAGATTTACAAGACGCTTGCTGTCAATTTTATTTCCTTTATGCGATTTTTCCAGTCGGATATCATAAAACTTATTTCGCTCATTTTGTATTTTTCTCTTATATTTTTTTCTTGTGCTTATTTTTTAAAAGAGCCAGGTCGTCCACCAAAGGTCAATGGAGTCGCAATTAACGACTCTTATCGGAAAATTTATATTCACAATATGCAGAATGATTCGTATGGCAGCGCAGTTCATACAACTCTAACACAACTAGTAAAGGCAGAGATTGATCGAAGAGGGAGATTTATACAAACCCGCGATAAATCTGCTGCTGCATTTCGTTTCTATGGAAGCGTTGTTCATTACCAAAAGATTGGAAATATCATGGACACGTTCGGTCAACAAATGAGTTCTGAAATTTCTATCGTTGTGCGATTAGAAATCCAGGAGGCGATCACCGGTGAAAAAATTCCCTTGGAAAGAGATGAAATTTTAGCTCGGGCTTATTATTCAGAACAAATGGGCTATCGTGAATCGGAAGAGCAAGCACAAGCAAGAATGTTACGCAACCTTTCCTATCGGATTTCGGAAGAAAGCGAAAATGCTTGGTATTATTATATAAAAGAAAAATATTATCCGAATGTAAGTCTTGAAAAAAAGTAGATAGAATTTTTATCCAGTTTTAAAATTATGTAGGTCAGCTATGAAAAAAATTAAACTTTCCCGTGGTAAGTCAGCAATCATCGATGATGATGATTTCGAAAGAGTGAGTCAATACAAATGGTATATAAATGAAAATGCTGAAAAAACAAAACTCTACGCAATGCGCTCCAAATTAAAAAGCGAAGAAGGAATCGTAAAAGGCACTAAAGTTTATATGCATCGCTTTATTTTACAAGTCGTTGAAAAGACCGCAGTGATACAGCACAAAAATGGAAACACTCTCGACAACCGAAAAGATAACTTAACAATTAAAAAGCGAGCAGTGAATAAAAAAACAAAATAGCTCAAGCTTTTTTTGCGTCTATTCGTGAGTAATCTCTAGAAACATTACTTAACAATTAATTCGATTAATTCTGAAAACGCAGAGGCTTTTTTGGAAAGTATGTAATTTTCATGAATAGACCATAGAAAAACTAAAGGAGCATCCTCTTTAATTTTTTTTATTATTTCAACTGGATTTACATTCTCATCGGGGTTAATTCGAATTTGCCTAATGTATTCATCAACCAACGGATTCGAATAAAAGGATCGATTGCCTGCATTGCCAAAGGAATCACTTGCTAAAATTGGATCGATAAAATTAACAACGGAATCATAATCAATATACCAGGTAAGCAAGGTTAGATCCCCCTTTTTTTCGGAATTCTCTTTATACAATTTCGTTTTTTCCATAGGGAGTATTAAAATTTTTAGTCCCAATTCTTTAAAATACTGCGCGAGAACTGCACCCTTCGCCTTATTCTCATCATCCGCTCTCATTCTAAGCTCTATCGTTTGGTTTAGGATAGCAGGAAAACATTTTGACTGTGATAATTTTTTCTTCGCAAACTCTAGGTTATACTCATAATAAAATTTTTCTTTTGTAAATGGCTCTAAGTATTCATTTGTAACTGAAGCGTTTACTTCACTTGCAAAGGATTCAAATATCTTTTCAATGATTAGTTTTTTATTCACAGCATAATTTAATGCTGTTCTAAATGATAAATCAAAACAGGGATTATTGTGGTTAATCGCTATATACTGCAATGATTTTCCTTTAACAATTTTCTTTTCATTCTCCTTAACCTCAGAATGTGCTAATAAAAAATAAGGGATTTTCATTACGTCTAATCTATTTTTTTCAAATAAATAGATCGCGCTAGACGGCTGATTTAAAACTTGTAATACTAAGCCATCTGGAAATTTTTTACTTTTAATTTTTGAAATTTGATTTAAAGCAAGCGCTATACTTTCATTCTTATTCCATTGCTTTAAAAAAAAGATACCGCTACTTTTAAAATTTCCATTTGCCTTATGTTCCATTTCCTGGTAAATCGACGCTGGGGCTAATGCTAATAAACCAAGATACTTATTATTATTCGAATCAAATTCTAGTAATAATTCTAAGTCTGAAATAATATGAATTGATTTAATAAATCCATATCTTGCTTTTCTTGGACCTTTCTCCGTTTTCAATCTAGTCAATGAATAGGCAACATCTCTTGAATTTAAATTAGCCTGGTTTATAGTATCAAAATTATTCAGCTTTACCTTAAGCTTATTTCCTATGAAATAAAAATCCTTTGCAAGCTCTCCTTCTATCGCACCCGATTGATTGAATCGAAATAATTTTGAAAATAATAATGAATTAATTTTCTGAGAGGTTAGATCAACGGAATAAATAGGATCCAAAGTAGTCGGATCGGATGCAATTCCAACGCGCAGATAATTTTCATTGACCCCTTCATTCTCATGCTTGCAAAATAAAAATAGTCCGATACAGAGAATAAATAAAAAGAATAACTTCAAAGATAAAAGCCAAAACCTAAGAGTGAAATTTTTTCTTGCATTGGGTTATATTTTTTTTCTTTCATCGAAAACAATACTGATTGTATTTCTTCTTCGATAAATATATAGTAATCTTCCATATTATAACGAACTCCTACTCTTCCAAAAAAACGCATCGCTGTACAACCGGTAAAACAAGATCCTATACCCAAACCAGTGCTAAGATATAAATCGAATTTATCCTCTGGAAAATAATGATACTTTATCGCAAGATCAAAGGTATCGACTCCAAGGTAAATAGGCTGAGAGTTTTTTACAAAAGATTGCGCCATATAGATATTAGTCAAAGGATTCGTGCCTCCAAAAAAAACATAAGGTAAAAAAACATTTGAATATCTAGAAGAATCTGGTTTAAAAGCATACGATCCAGATGAAATGCCAAACTGTAAACCGATAGAATCATTTTTATGTTTATTTTCGAGATAAAAACGTTTAATTGACGATGTAGATTCAGAACGTATTGCACTAGAAGACAATTCATCATTTAACAAATAGAGAGCTAACAGAGAATTAGCCCCCAAATTTGCAGCCAATGATGACGCATAACCTGGAGAAGCCTGGTTAGCGCTAAATAAAGCTAATGCAATAAACTCAGATAAAGAAGTGGTCGGATCAAATTTATCATTGACTATCGAAAGATTTCCTCGACCTCCACCAAGAATAAGTTGTGCAGAATATTTTTTTTCATTCTCAGGAGATGTTTTTTCTACTTGCTTTCTAGGTTCATTGAGGTTGGAGACTGGAGACGTTTCGTCTTGAGAAAACATAGAGCTAGCAAAAATTATAAAGATTAGAATTATTTTTTTCATCATAGAATTCTGACTGTACCAATAGTATAATTGATACTTTTATTTACATTCCAATGTAGGTTTGAAATAGTTCAATTCTAAAATGAATTGTGCTTCCATTTCTCACTTTTCTTAATTCTCGTTCGTAATCCTCTCTTGTTTTCATAATTTCATTTTTGGTTCGATTAATAACGGATTTCCGCTCGGGTCTAGGATCCCATTTTTCTTGTGCTTCTTGTCGATTGAGTTTTTCTTGTAGTTGCCGTATTACTTTCTGGCTTGTAACTTCAATTTTAAACTCTTCTTTCTTAAAAATAGAAAGGGTATTCTTTACTAATTCTTCTTTTCTCTGCTCTACAGTTTCTAAAAGTTTTGAATAACATCGAATAAAACTAGATTCAATCTTTAGGGAAACATCTGGCTTACTTTGATTTGCCGGTATAATAGCATTTTGAATTTGAGCGGGCAGGGAATTTAATTCAGAAACCATATCTATAGAATAATCATACTCTAAATAAAAAATTTCAGTTCTTTTCAAACTAAATTGAAACTCTACCAAAAAAACAAAGAAAATCTTGCATTCATAGTCTGGCAGCGAAAAATACAATTTCGAGAATCCACTCTTTGATTCTAAGAAATATTGTATTGATTTTTCTACTAAAGGATGACCGAATGCTAAAAATTCTAATGAATCATTTTGCAAAGCATCTTCTGAATTAAAAGTTCCTATTTTAATGTCTTTGCCTGTTTGAATGGAATACATTTTTTCATTTTCTGGATGCACGGTAATCTGCGATCCGCATTCTGTAGGAAAATGCTTAGAAAAAGAAATAACAAAGTCTTCTAAGTGGCTATTATTGTATTGCCGCTCACTTAAGGTATGATTGTAATAGTCTTGTAAATTAAAATCAATTAACTTAGGTGTAACGAGCGCATTCAGCTTGTTAAACCCTTGCTCAGCAACTTTTATTCGAAGATCCATTTCTGTTTCAATTTCTTCTTTTGTTTTACAGCCGGTGATAAATTTCATAAAGCCAGAATTAAAATCGAGTTCATCCTCTATCGTTCCGAGAAGTGCGTCTGATGCTCCAATGGACTCTTCAAATAGTTTAATTTTATTAGTCAATACTTCTAGAATTCTTTCCGCGACTGTATCCTTACTTGCAAAATTAAAAATATAAACATCTTTCTTTTGTCCAAAGCGGTGAATACGCCCTATCCGCTGTTCAATCTTTAAAGGACTCCACGGCAAATCGTAATTAAACAATACGTTTGAAAATTGTAAATTTCTTCCTTCACCGCCGGCTTCAGTGCAAATCAAAATTTCATAGTCTTCTTTAAATTTTTGAATCGCTTCTTCTTTAGCATCAGCCGAAAGAGACCCATGAAATAACATTACTTTGAAATCGTCTAATATACTAAATAAATAATCCTGCGTGCTTCTAAATTGAGTGAAAATAATAAATTTTTTAGTGCCTTCTTTTCGTAAACGAGCTAATGTCTCTTTTAATTTGATAGATTTTCTATCTTCTTTAATGGATTTTCCTAAAAGAATTAATCTATTAAGAGATAAAAGCTCGCGCCTGACGTTTTGTAATTCTATATGAGCTGAATCATCTAACCCTGAAATAAAATCTTCTACACCTTCAGTTTCATCTAAATCCCATTCGTCTAGATCAGGCGCTTTGAACTGAAATTTATGCATTCTAGATTCAATTAAAAACTTTCTACGGGTAAGTGCGGATAACAGTGCAATATGCGAAGAATCTAGAAGTTTTTGAAATACGATCATCACAAATCCAACTGCCCTATTCTTTGTATTCATCGCAAGGTTATATTCGCGGCGCACATACTCAGTAGTTTCCTCATAGAACTGACGCTCTGGCTCGGAAAGATCAATCTTCACTGTCTTCGCAAAGCGCTTAGTAAACCCACCGATCTCAACTTTGCGTCGTCTGAGTAAAACTTTCGCAATTTTTTCTTTTAAGTCGGATTTATTTCCAACTACATAATCATTGATAAAAGTATGGTATGGTCCTAGAATATTTGGATCTACTAAATGCATTAAGTAAAAAAGCTCTTCTAATTTTCCGCGAAACGGGGTAGCGGTTAAAAGCAAAAGGCATTCACATTTCTTAGAAATTTTTTCTGCAAATAGATACGCGCGGGTAATCTTGGAGTAATCTCTTCTGAGTCTATGCGCTTCGTCAAATATTACAATGTCCCATTTCTTCTTCAGAATATCTTCCGCATAACGTGGATTTTTTATGAAATCAATGGATGTAATTACATGATTGAAATTCTGCCAATTATTTTCGTTGTCCGATAGAAAATTTTTACGTTTAATGATTGTAAAGTCTTCATTAAACTTATTTTTTAATTCCTGTTTCCATTGAACTAGTAGCGGGGACGGGGTAACAATCAATACGCGCTTATAGGCATTTCTAAAAATTAATTCCTTCATGATAAGAGCGGCTTCAATTGTTTTACCAAGACCCACTTCGTCCGCGAGGATAAAGCGCGGCTTAAGGCTATTTACCACAATGTAAGTAGATTCAATTTGGTGAGGGAGAAGTCTTGTTCTAGAATTGGAAAGAGAAGAAAGTTTATCAAATGCATGGGTGAGTTTTAATTCCATCGCTTTCAAAGAAAGATG
>JANYCR010000373.1 GCA_025360185.1 Leptospiraceae bacterium
AAATACCTTTTAGCTCTAGATGATCCGTGATTCTAAGAAAAGTTTCGTTTCCTCTCTTTTCAAATTCATAGATATCTTCAAAGACAACGGCTGATGTTTCGCATTTAGCGACTAATCGCTGTTTGTCAATTAGCTCAATAATTTTGTAATCAGCATGAATATCTAGAATCGAAATATTTAACCTTATAGTGCAAACATTTTTGTCATCGCCTTTCCATGTTGCCGTTTTCAGAAAATCATTGTATGTTGGCATCGTTTCTAAATCTCGAACATACGCGAAAACTTTTTCTATCGGTGCTTTAATAACTGCTTCTACTTTGGTGGTAAACATGAATATTCCTTTAAGAGTTAGACTTCTACCATTTAAAAGTTCCCTTTTTATCGTAATCAAAATTCATTGTTCCGTCAGGAAGTCCTGGAACATTGAGACCGGATAATCCCTGTAATTTGAAGTCAGAGCTTCTTTTCTGAATCGCATCTGCAATTCCGCTGGATAAAGACTTTAGCGGAAAACTCGTCTTAACCTTTACAATGGATTCTGTCCCGTTATTGATAATGTCTACTGGAACTCCTGATAAGAATTTTTCTCCATTCAATTGTAAGTCATATTTTAAATCGCTGAACTTTAGTGCAGCTGCTGCTTTATTTGCGAGAGCAATTTCAAATTCTGTAGCCACATCAATATCTACATTTGCAAGTCCTGCTTGCGCGGCAGAGCCTACACTTGTTTTTTTCCCACTTAAAAGTCCGTCTAGATAATTCATCGCCGCAGCGGATGCTCCGTCTTTTGCGCTATTTGCAATCGAGGTTGGTTCAGGCTTTATAATTTTAAAGTTACGAATATCAATTGTTGGCAGTACAGCAGGAATCTGTTTGCCTTGCGTAAAAGGAAAATCAAATGACTTTTTACCCGCAAGCTGGTAGGCTTCTGGAATAGGAATATTTAAAACTCCATCTAGTTTTACGTCTAATAACTCTTTGCCGGGAAGTTTTTTATAGATGTCCATGAGGTCAGAATATTTCATGAGCACGTCTACAGGTAAATCTTTGCTAGAACTTGCTTCAATTTTTCCTAAATCTATTTTTGAGAACTTAGCAAGGTTAGTTCCCTCGATCATCACATTCATGTCTAAAATAGATTTAGGTAATGCTATCGGATACGGATTTCGAACGCTGGTTATTACTTTTAGCGAGATATTCTCTAAAGTAATTTTAGTAATATCAACACTCTTTAATGAAAATGTAGGCTGGTTTTCTCCGCCTATAAATTGTTGCAATAGAGCACAGCCATTTATAAAAAAACAAAGACCGATAAAGGCTAAAGGTTTAATTCGAGAATGAAATTGTTTCATTGGGGTTACTTCCTATTAGTTGATAAATTTATATTACTTCTAAGCTTTATTAGTGAATTGGATAGTCAAGTAGAATGATTTTTATTTTCTAAATGCTTAAGAATTTTATTATACAAATCCTCAGGTTCAAAAGGTTTAGTGATAAAATCATTCATGCCTGACTCTGCAACTTGTTCCTGAATTTCAGCTTGTGGCGAAGCTGTCATTGCAATAATAGGAACACTGGCATACCAAGCATTCTCTAGAGAGCGAATCATTCGTGTTGTTTCATAACCATCAATTTCAGGCATTTGCAAATCCATTAGAATAATATCATATTTTCTTTCCCTAACTTTTTCGAGTGCGTGTAACCCATTATCCGCTATATCTAAATTAATTGCCCATCTACTCAAAAACTCAGTCACTACTATCTGGTTAATTAAGTAATCTTCTACTAGTAAAAGGTGAATCCCCTCAGGCATTTTTTTTTCACCAAATGAAAATTTGCTACGACCAAAGCCTTGCGGTAGTGAAGAATTTGTTCCAGTATTTTTAAATTTTATGGTAAAATAAAATTTTGAACCTTTGCCAATTTCACTTTCGACAAATATGGTTGAATTTAAGAATTCTAGTAATTTCTTAGTGATCATTAAGCCTAATCCAGAGCCACCAACTCTTCCTCTACTTTTGGAATAAGCATAATCATAGGTTTCAAAAAGCAAATCAACAGTATCCTCAGCAATTCCTGAACCGCTATCAGAAATTGAAAATCCAACTTGGATGTATTCATTATTTATTTCTTCTTGCTTAACTTCAAAAATAATTTTTCCCCGGTCAGTATGCTTAATCGCATTTCCAATTAAATTTGTAATTATTTGTGAAAGTCTAATAGAATCACCAAATAAAATTGTAGGGATATTTTCATCGTAAATTGCAACTAATTCGATATGCTTTTCGAGAGCGAGAGGAGAAATGAAACTTGTGATTGTCAATACCAAATGATTCAAATTAAATTCACTTTCATCTAACTCAAAATTTCCTGTTTCCAAGCGGTTTAAATCTAAAATATCATTTATAATTATCAAAAAATTTTCAGCTTCAGACTTTAAATTCTTCAACTTTTCAACCTGATCTTTTCTTGGATTATTTTCAAGTAAAACGCCGGCTATTCCGATTACTGTGTTCATGGGGGTTCGAATTTCCTGACTTATAGAAGACAAAAATTGAGACTTTCCGTAATTAGCCGCATCTGCTTTTTTCTTAGCTAATTGTATGCTAATTTCCATTCTTTTTTTTTCAGTCACATCCATACTAGAAAAAATAATTCCATCGATTGTATTTACATCATTGTATGTGGGTGAGAACATTATTTCATACCACGAATCATGTTCATACGATTTTAAATGCATTTCAAACTTAATCATTTCTCCCTTAAGGGAATCTCGAAAATAACTTAGAAAAAGCCGCCTATCCCTCTTTAATACAAAGTCTAAAAAGTTATCCCCTACAGCAATAGCCTTTCCAAAAATCTTAAATGCATTCTCTTTAGCAGACTCATTAAATTTTTTAATTTTCATTTCCCTGTCAAAAAAAATAATATTCAGCAGTCCGCCATTAAAAACTCCGTCTAGGTTTGCCTTCCCCTGGGTAAGTTTTTTTTCAATGTCTTCGCTTATGTCAACTAGGCTAAATAAGCCGTAGCCGGTAAATATCAAAAAGCTCAATAAGGATTCCCAAAATAAAAACCTAGCTTTCTCAACGTCTAATGGTTTATTTATTAGTAGAGAATAATCTGTTACAATCGTTATTGCAAGCAAGAGAATCGTTAGCGAAAGGTAGATTATTAAGAATTTATTCCCTTTAAAGCCCACTAGAAATAAGTTTATTGCAATGAGCGGAAAGAAAAATAGAAAAAAACCGGTATTAAAGCCGTCCAGGGAGGATAAAATAAATATAGAAAAATTTAAAAATAAAATAAGAATATGAAAAGAAATTTTAAACAAGCCTAAATAATTTAAGTAAAAAAGAGAAGCGGCTAATATCGTTATAACAGAATCTAGAAAAGAAAAGGTATACAAGCCTTTCCAATAATTACAAAAAAAATTAAGCATTCCAACTAGACATATAATAAATAATAGCCTATTTATATATGTAACCTTTCTAATTAAATTTAAAGGCAAACCATTCCTTACTCCTAAGTAGGTAATTTTATGCCAGAGATTATTCGTCATAGGTATTTCCTAATTAGTTCCTAAAATGTGTGGGCTAAATTCTTCATAAAGACTAGGTAGATAAAAATTGACACTAAATGAGAATTTAGAGCCGATTCCGATTTCACTTTCTATCATAAGTTTACTGTCTAATAATTCTAACAACTTTTTCGTAATCGTAAATCCCAAACCAAATGAGCGGTTACTATGTAAATCTAATCCATTAAAATCTTGTATAATTTTCTCTAATTTTTTTGTAGCAATTCCATATCCTGTATCTAATATTGAAAATAAAATTGTTAAGTAATTATCATTTTGAAAAGTCAAATCAGCCCTAAAAATAATATTACCCTTACCAGTAAATTTTATAGAATTATTCAATAAGTGCATGATAACTTGTCTTAGCCGCACAGGATCCCCGATCAAAATTTGGGGAATTTTCTCATCTACAAAATATTTAAAATCTAAACCCTTTTTATTAATTTTATTTTTGTAAAAGTCTCGAACAAAAAGAAACGTAGAAAAAAAATCAAACTCAATTTGACTAGATTGAACTGTGCTTGCTTCTATGATTTCGTAGTCTAGTATATCATTTATCAAATCAACCAAGTTTTGTGTCGAAGACTTTAATTGGTTCAGATTTGCTATTTGATCCTCACGTGGATTTACTTCTATAAGACTTTTTGTTATTTCTATTACTTCATTCATAGGCGTTCTAATTTCATTGCCCATCGTAGATAAAAATTGAGACTTAGCAATATTTGCCATTTCTGCTTTCTCTCTAGCAAAATGCGCGTTTATCTCTAATTGTTTTCTGTCAGTGATATCAACAAAAGTTAAAACAATGCTGCTACAAATCTCTTTGTTTAGCATAATAGGACTTAAAAGAATATCAAACCACAAAGAGATATAATCTATTTTAAAGTTTTTTTCAATCCTTATTATACGACCTTCGAGGGTTAAATTAAAATAATTCGCAAAATTTAGATGCTCACGTTCGGGTAAGTATCGAATAAAATCTTCGCCTTGTTGAATTTCAAGATTCGTTAGCTTACTTAGATTATTCCTCAGATTTGTATTAAATGATTTTATTTTTCGTTCTCTAGTTAAAACTGCGATACCTAGAGGACTGAAATTAAAAATCGATTTTAATAGCTTCTCTTCGTCTTTCACAGTATCTTCTATTTTTGAATAATTTGATATTATATTGTAAATACTAAAAAGCATAAGAGTCCCGCTAGAAATTATAGCAATTAGAAATAAATATTGCCTATCCAAAATAGTCGATGCCCTGCCTAAAAATAAGGAATAATTTGTTAGCTCAAGGCAAATCACAAGTAAACTCGTTGTTAGAAAATTAATTAGGATTAAAAATTTTTGTGAATATTTAAAAACAAAAAAATTTAAGAGAATTATGTTTATATAATAAATATAATTACGAGCATCTTTGCCTGTGATTGAATCGAAAAGAAAAATTTCAATATTACAATAAAGCATTAAATAAATACTGGCGGCATTGAAATAACTAAATTTATTTAGAAGAAAAACAGGAAATAAAAATAGAAGCAAAAACAATTCGAGGAATGCATAAATGAATATTTCACAATAAGCATGGAATAGAATATTCTGAAGCAAAATCATCCCGATAACCATAGCAAATTTATTACAGTTTAAAATTGATCTAGAATGCAGGGAGCTAATCTCTTTTTCATTAAGACCTAGTTCACTCAATTTTATCCAGATAGAATTGATTCTATTCATCATCATGATAATAAAATAAATCCCTACTTGCAATCTAGCAATTATTGTAGCGGGTATTAATAATTTACAAAGTAATCAGAGTTTTAGGCGTAAGTATTTTTAATAGGCGAATTAGGAAAGACTTGTTCAATCTTCTCCAAGTTTAAAATACTGAAATGACTTGTTTTTAATCGTAATACTATAGAGAGTGGAAGAAAATAGAAAAACTTGTAGCCTATAATCTGATAAAGTCCAAAGGCTTTGTATCGTCTCTCTACACTATGAAATGATTTTTTTTATGTCAAACCATGAATACTGAATTGAAAAAAAAATACTATAAGGTTTTATCTTTACGCCATTGGGAATTTTTACCAGCCTACATTTTCTATATCCCGGTTTTTTTTTATTACTTATTTTTAATGGTTAAATATAGAATTAGCCCGACTGCTATTTCGGCAGTTAATCCTTGTTTTAAGGCGGGAGGAATGGCGTTTGACTCGAAATTTAATATGATTTCAAAGTTTTTTCATTACCCTGATTATGTTGCAAAGACATTATTGATTCCTAGTAAAAATAAAAGAAATCTTCCTTCTATACTGGAGGAAATTCAAGCAAATAATTTTGATTATCCGTTTATAACTAAACCAGACCGTGGTCATCGGGGAAATGGATTTAAAATAATTAGAAATTTAACCGACTTAATCGACTATATAAAAATTTGTGAACGATCTTTCTTAATTCAGCAATACATTGAGTATCCGCTTGAATATGGGATTTTTTGGGTTAAAATTCCTGGTGAAGCAAAAGGAAAGATAACATCCATTACGCGTAAAATTCTCCCTTATTTAAAAGGGGACGGTAAATCAACATTAGCTGATTTAATTTTGGCTGATCGTAGAGCTAGATATATGGCGAATGCTTACTTTGAAAAAAATAAGAATGATTTGGAAAAAGTAATTACCGAAAATACGATGTATAGAATTTGCAGTGCGGGTAATCATTGCCAGGGCGCAATCTTTGAAGATGGGGTTTACGATTTATCAGGAAAGACTTTAGAGAAATTAGAAGAGATATGTAATTCAGTCAAGGGCTATGACTTCGGACGGATGGATATTAAGTTTAACGGAAAAGAAGCATTAGCCAGTGGAAAAAATTTCAAAATTCTAGAAGTCAATGGAAGTGAGGCTGAATCCACTCATATCTATGACAGGAAATACTCTTTATTATACGCTTATAAAACTCTTTACAAACAATGGGATACTCTTTTTAAAATCGCAAAAATTAATCGCAAGAACGGCTTTTATGGGTTAACCGCGAGTAAACTACTTTCAGGGTATATTGATTTTTTTAAAGAGAACAAAGAGATTAAGAGTGATTGAAATTGCAGACTTTTTATACTGAACACCAAAAGTAAATTAAGAATCTGTTCGAGTAATTTCAATGACTGAGTTCGTCATTTTTTTATTAAAATCAATAAAAAATAGTTCCATTTATTGGAACTATTTTTTACATTGAATAAATGAGGGAAAAGAATCGAATTATTAAAGTAGCAACTCTCAAGGAATTCTGGCAGAAACATCCGACTGCTAAAGCTCCTCTCGAATCTTGGTATGCAGAAGCGAAAAAAGAATCCTGGAAAACTACCTCTGATATTAAACTCAAATATCGGACGGCAGATTTTTTAAAAGGAGATAGAGTTGTATTTAATATCGGTGGTAATCATTTTCGTTTGATTGTGAAAATTGAATATCGTATTCAGCTTATTTTTATCCGGTTTGTTGGGACGCATTCTGAGTATGATAAAATTAATGCGGAGACTATTTAAGCGAGAGCTTATCATAAAAGGAGATACCTATGGAAACAAAAATATTGGTTCACGTTAGACCAATTTCTACAAAATCGGATTACAAAGATGCACTAGAACGAATTGAATCCCTAATGGAGATTTCTAAAAAATCAAGAAAAGAAAATGCAGAGTTAGATATTCTTGCTACATTAGTAGAACGATACGAAGAGGAGCATTTTCCTATTAGCCCCCCCGATCCGATTGAAGCTATTAAATTCAGAATGGAGCAAATGGGACTTACACAAACAAACTTAGGAGAAATTCTTGGCTCAAAGCATAGAGCCTCTGAATACTTGGGGCGCAAACTCCCATTATCCATTCAAGCCATTCGTAAAATCAAAGCCGCGCTTGGTATTTCTGGGGATATTTTAATTCAAGAATACGATACGGTGAAGTAGAGACTGTGTAAAAGCATAATTTTCTCACAGAGCACACGGAGAACACAGAGAAAAGAGTGAATAAGATCAATAGTCTCTGTGCCCTCCGTGAGAGATATTTTCTTTGTTTTTACACAGCCCC
>JANYCR010000549.1 GCA_025360185.1 Leptospiraceae bacterium
AAAGTTTTTTAATACTTTCAATATCTGCACCGTCCTCGAAAATTTTAATTTTTAAATCACTGTTACTTGGCATGGTAATCCTTTTTTTTGTTTTATAATATAATTAGTTGCTGAATGAATAGAGAAAAAAGTTTTTTCCTGATCTTTAGGTGCAGGCTCTTTATAGTTTCGTTGTAAAAAAATAGTTCTACAACCCGCACTTATTCCTGCTTCGATATCACTTGCGCGATCCCCTACCATAAAACTTTTTTTTAAATTGATATTGTATTTCTTTGCAGCGGCTAATAGCATACCCGGCTTTGGTTTTCTACAATCACAATTTTCATTTTGGGAGTGAGGGCATAAAAAAATATCCGTAACCTGATTTTTTTTTCTGAGCACATCATGCATTTGGCTTACTTCTTCTATCGAAATCAAACCGTTATTAATATCAGGTTGATTCGTAACTACAATTACTAGAAATCCAATTTCTTTTAGTCTATGAACTGCCCAGATTGAGTAAGGTAGCAATTTAAAATCTTTTAATTTTCTCGGTGCGTAGGATTTTCCATCCCGCACATAGCCTTTATTTAATACTCCATCCCGATCTAGAAATACAGCTTCTCGCATGAGAGAAAATTACCATTTAGTAGCTTGAATCTGTAAAGTAGGATGTGAAACTAAACAATGCCAGACTACAGCCTGGTAGCCTTCAGAGAGTGGGGTTACAAGTTTTTCTTCTACTACTGGAATAAGCACAACTACATCCCCTGCTTTTTTAGTATAACCGCCATCGCGGCTAACGATTCCAAATACTTTTGCATTTTTTTCTTTAGCGTATTCAATGGCTCGAATCAAATTTACACTTACATTTTTTTCTAGATTCCCGCCGCCAACGGACATGATAAAAATAGCATCGTTTTCTCCGAGTCTACTTACCTTTAGCCACCCAGCGAAAGCAACATCCCAACCATCATCGTTAATCCTGGCAGTAAGCTCCGAAACATTATCGGTAGGGGCATATGCCTCTATACCGCAAAGTTTTCTAAAATCATTTACCGCATGAGAACAATTACCCGCACTCCCTCCTACACCGAGAAAAAAAACTCTACCGTCTTGTTCTCTTATCTTAGAAAGTTCAGTCGCGAGAGTATTAATTTGATTTTTGTCAATTTGATCTGCAATCGCTTTAATGTGGGAAAAATAATCATTTGTATGATTTGGATTTACTTGCATAAGTTATTTAATGAAATGATTGGTATATAGCTTAGATACTATACGTATCAAGTTTTTTCAATCGTTCGAGTTCCTATTTTTTAAATTCTAGTTTTGTGAGGCTATTTAAAGTTAGATTCTTAATCAGCAGCCAACTGCAACCAAGTTGACTGGTGCTATTTTTTAGTAAATGAATTTTTGAATTCTTGCTTGGAAATTTAATCGAATTTTGTTATGAGAATTAGATTTAAAATTCTTAATGAACAAATAAATCTCCTCGTTTCGTTCTTTGAATTCGTTTGTTCTTATCCGATAGAGATTCAAGTTGTAGTTCTAACCTGTCATCTAAATCAGATTTTAAAATTCTTTCTAAATAAATTAGCTTTGAACCAACATTCAGTTTTTTATCTGCATCATCAATATGCAATACAATTCGAATATCATCTTTGATATCCACAACTTCCGGGGACGAAGTAAAAGTAAAGCCTAGACTTTGGAAAGCTGTATTTAGAGAACTTTGCAGTTTTTCTTTCTTGGTAGCTATATCTAGTTTTTTCCATTCCACTGAAGCTGTGTCATCCCAAAAATTTCTTTTTACTTCTTTATTTGTGCTTGCAATAAACTCTTTGTAGAGTGGCCTTACAATGTTTTTTATTTTAATAAAAACAGGATCAGAATTATCGGGGGTAAATAGCCCTTTAACTCTCAGTGGAGCATCATGATCTCGTAATCTATACTCTAACCGAATTACACCATGGTCATATAAATCTTGAATGCTGCGGTTAATCATTATTTCACACATACAATCCAAGAATGGTTTTAATTCTGAATCGAACGCATAATGAGAAGCAGCCGTAACAATTTCTGATTCCATATCTACGAGACATTTTAATTCTGCATTCTCATACTTAGAGACTAACAGAATTTCATTTTCTTTCTTATCAGAAATATTAGCTTCAAATTTTAAGCTTTCTTTTCTCTTCTCAATGCTTTTTTTATATAAATCTTGTATTTCCAATTTAACTATGCCGTAACCTTTGTAAAATGTAATGTGATTCCTGAGGAATCTTTTTTTGAAATTCTCAAGTTGAATTCTTTAGGAATTCTTTTTTGAATCCAATCAAACTCAAATGAGGTTAAATAACTATTATCCACAAGTATTGTGATATCCCCGGTCTTTGCTTCCATGGAGGCTTCACAAATTCCTAGGAGACTTGAATTAATATTTTCTTCATACACCCAGGTTTCTAAAAAATCAGGACCCTGTTTAAAATTTCTAAGTATGGAATTAAGATTTTCGAGGTAAGTCTTGGCTAATTCATCGTAAACTAAATTAATTTCATTCATAATTTATAACCATTATATGAAATTTAAATGATTCGGTAGTGGACCATCTGGAATAGCTAACTCTATATTTCCTTTTTTATATCCATCTAAGTATTCATTTACTTTATGTTGTAAGCAAAGACTACCACACATTTTTTGTGCATTGAATGAAGGTGATGCAAGGTAGTTCATAACTTCCCAATACCTGTCGCCATAAATAATATCTTTAAATCTCTCGGTGACAATATTACCAATATGAAATTTTTTATATTGTTCATTGAAAAGCATTCCGCAGGGAGCAATGAGTCCCGAGCCAGAAATTTGTAAAATAAAAGGAGCACCATAGCATCTCTGGTAACTTCTTGTTCCTTCATCTTTAATCTTTGACCATTTTACTGTGACCTGGTAATCGTCATCCGAATAGCCTTCTGCCTCATGAAGTTTATCGTAAAGTTTTTTGTACCCTCCGTAATCCACTCCTAGAAAACCATCTTCGTTATCACTGCAATGTTTGATTACTAAATAATCAGGTCTGAGTTCTTTTCCTAATTTTGCGAGCGGAATAATTTGATCTTCATACTGTGGCATGAGTACCATTTGCATTCCGATTGTAACGCTGAGACCCTCTTCGTCTTTAATTTTTCTCATCAAACGAATGTTTTCACAAACTTTATAAAACCATTCTTCTTTCACACCCATGATTTCTGCATAACGTGCAGGCTCACCTGCTGTAATATTTACACGAAGGTATGCCAAATGAGGCAGTATTTCTCTCAGCTTTCTTTCATTTAATAAATATGCGTTAGTTCCAACAGCCATAGAAATTCCAAGCTTACCTCCGTGGACTATTGTATCAATGAAAGCTGGGGATAGTGTACTTTCTCCATCAGAAACGAGACTAATACCCTTTACACCAATTTCAGCACAATCATCCAAAAAATTTATAATTACATCTTTCGTAATGGGTAATCTTTCATTTTCCTGCATCATCGCATAACAATAATTACACCCAAAATTACATGCTCTTGTCAAAGCCATATCAATGGTAATCGGAGCAATCCTCTCTCCTCTTTCCCATGCGGCAATTCTATCCTGATGCCACGCAATTTTAGTTCCATCTAATATTAACCTTGTATGCTCTTCGCCTAGTGAACTAACACTCATAATACACCTCTTTTATGAAATTTTTACACATTTAAAACGGTCCCTTGAACCAATCGCCAGGTACATCATGCGGGTTTTTTACTAATTTTTCAAGGTCTTTTTCTTTTGGAGTAATCCCAAAAATTTTACAGACTTCAATTACAATATCTTTTGCACCACGATAGTAATCTTTGGTTAAACCAAAACTTGCAGGAGATGCGAAATCAGGCTGCGTAATTCTAATGGGTGAAGATTTCAAAGAATCAAAATGTTCCAAACAAACTCTAGATACAACTTCACTTGAAACAGAGGCAAATGGGGAAGAAGAATCGAGTGCAAGTAGCCTTCCTGTTTTCTTTACCGAATCAAATACAGTTTCCCAATCAAGTGGACGTATTGTTCTAAGATCTACTACTTCACAGGATATTCCATATTCTTTTAATACCTTAGACGCGTGAATCGCTTCAACAGTCATATAAGAGTAAGATATGATGGAAATATCTTCTCCCTTTGTATGAATTCTTGCCTTTCCAATGGGAATCTCATAATAATCTTCCTCTACAGGCTCAGAAATATTATGCAACCACCGATGCTCTAAAAAAATAACAGGGTTATCATCAAATATTGAAGCGAGTAATAGTCCTTTTGCGTCAACAGTTGTAGCGGGCATAACAACCTTTAGCCCCGGAATATGCGCAAACCAGGACTGTAAATTTTGACAGTGCGTAGGTCCCTGCCCCCACCCATGACCTAGAATCAAACGAATGGTAATAGGAATAGATTGCTTACGTCCGAACATATAATACCATTTTGCCGCTGAATTTACAACTTGATCCATCGCAAGCAGAAAGAAATCAAGTCGCTGATGAATCATGAGTGGACGAATTCCATTGAGAGATGCCCCAATCCCAATTCCTGTCATTCCATTCTCTGACGTTGGCATATCAAAAACTCTTTCGTTTCCAAATGCCTCAATAAGTCCGGCGGTTGTCCCAAAAATTCTTTTAGGATCATCAACGCCCAGTCCAAAGCAAATAACAGATTCATCTTTAGCCATCGCAAGACGCGTGGCTTCACTGATAGCATTAGCAAATGTAATTGTTTTTTTCATGTCTATTTATATTCAACCAGGCAAGATTCTTCGTAATCAGGAAATTCAGATTTTTCGGCAAACACAAAGGCATCATTTATTTCGGTTTGCGTTTCTTTTTTTATTGAATCTACTTCTAAATCACTCAGACCATTTTGCTTTATTTCATACTCAAGTCTTAAAACTGGATCTTTTGCTTTCCATTCTAAATATTCTTCTTCAGTTCTATAACCTATATTGTTGTCGAAATTAGGACCGCAGTGCTCTCTATATCTATAGGTATCAAATTCTAAAAACTCGGGACCGTTACCTTTTTTAATTCTAGAAATTGATTCCTGGACTTTTTCATAAACGCCATAAGTATCATTTCCATCGCCATGTAACACGTTAGCTCCTATAGCCTCTACCATTTCAAAAATTTTTCTGCCTTTGGGCTGCCTTACTCTTAGAGAGGAATATACGGAATACATATTATTTTCACAAATGAAGATAACAGGTAGTTTGCGAACAACGGCAAAGTTCAAGGATTCGTAGAATACTCCCTCTTCTATTGCCCCATCTCCTAAAAAAATACAACTGACTTGATCTAATTTTTTCAACTGAATGGATAATCCTAATCCAACTCCAATCGGAATACTATTTCCAACGATAGCGGTTGATCCAACAAAGCCGCAGGATAAATCACACAAGTGCATCGATCCACCCATTCCACCACTACAACCTGTTTCTTTTCCATAGAGTTCAGAAATTAGACCTTTTAAATCCCCACCTTTTCCCAAGTAATGCGCATGGCTTCTATGGGTGCTTACTGCAAAATCTTTCTTGGTTAATGCCATTCCTACAGCAGCGGCTACACCTTCTTGTCCGATACTCAAATGAGTAGGACATCTCATTTTATTTTCTGAATAGCGAGATGCAATTTCTTCTTCCGTCATTCGGATTTTTAAAGCATACTTATAGAGGCTAATTAGGGTTTGATTCACTTGCATCTCCATTTACTGATAAAATTGGTTTACCGTTTCTGCTACTTTAATAATTTCTTCTTCTTTTAAATATTGATTTATAGGAAGAGTGAGAATTCGTTCTGCTTGTTTTTCTGTTACTGGAAAATCAGATTTTTTATAGCCTAAATTTCTACTCGCAGGTTGAAGATGAATAGGTATTGGATAATGGATGGAAGTCTCAATTCCCTTTTCTAGCAAATACTTTTTTAATTCATCTCTTTTATCTACTTGAATAACGAATGTATGATAGGTATTAAATTCAAAAGATTTATCTTCCGGAATAAATACATTTTTAGAATCAAGTAGGTTACGGTATTTAGCCGCATTACTTCGTCTTTTTTCAATCAATGCGGGTAAATGCTCTAAGCGATAATTTAAAATAGCCGCTTGCAAAGTATCCATCCTCGATACATATCCAAAATATTCTACTGTATTTCTATCAATTAATCCGTGATTTCTAAAATTGCTAATTTGTTTATAAATCGCTTCATCGTTTGTTGTAAGAAATCCACCATCCCCGCAAGCATTTAGATTTTTCAAAGGATGAGTAGAAAAACATCCAATCTTACCAATCGAGCCGCTGAGTTTATTATCATATTTTGAACCGATAGATTGAGCAGCATCTTCAATCACAGGTATACCATGTTTATCCGCAATACTTATAATTTCTTTCATAGCGGCAATTCTACCAGTTAAGTGAACTGCCATAATCGCCTTCGTCTTTTTAGTAATCGCTTCTTCGATTTTGGATGGATCAATATTTTGATCTTCGCTTACATCCACGAAAACAGGAATCGCTTTAAGATGAACAATAGCCGCAGTCGAAGCAATAAATGAATTCGGGGGTGTGATTACTTCATCACCCGGTCTTACTCCAAGAGCAGATAATCCAAATACAAGTGCATCCGTTCCACTATTTAAGGCTACTGCGTATTTGACCCCGCAGAATTTAGCAGCGCTCTCTTCAAACCTACTTACTTCTTGACCACCAATGTATTGACCAGAACCTAAAATAGTATCAAGTATAGGCAATAATTCTTCTCGTTCATTCTTCCATTGCTCGGCTAAATTAATGTATGGGATTTGAATCATTTTTTTATTCCTATTTAAAATTCTTTATTGCCTAATAAGACTTGGAACATTGCTTAAAGCCCAGTTTGCAAAGACTTTGCTCATTTCGATGCTTCCATATTCTGAAAAATGACTGTCTCTGACCAACGGTATATTATTTTTTAAAAATTTACAAATATGACTATCGCAGAACAAAGAATTCTGATCAAAGAAAAGAACATTTGGATTTGTTTTTTTTATCGCTACCATAAGAGGTTGAAAGGATGCAAGCATATCCTCTCTTTCCTTTGCGGGTAATTCGCATAATTCAGTAGATTTAGAAAACGGTCTCGAAAAACATTTTCTCGGGTCATAGGAAAGTCTAAGATGCGGCATAAAAATAATTACTTTAATCGAATGACTTTCTAGAAAATCAATTTTTTTCTTAAGTAAAGAAATATAACCCGCATCAGTAACAGATTTTACTTTTTCGTTTTCAGAAAATTCCTTTAACCCGCTTAGGATTGCGTATTGAATCGAGCCAGAATTTTCAACGATACCATTGATAAGCGATTGTTGCTCTTTGTGACCAAAGCACTCATCCGATGATGCCCACGCAGGCTCACAGTTTCCGATGGAAAGTATTGTATGGTGAGTAAAATTGCTATTTTGCGTTAGACCTAAATAAAGATGATTTGCGAAACTACTCCCGATCAAAAGTATCGTGGGTTTTTCATCCTTGTTTTGAACACAAAAAAAAGTTTTATACTTCTCTCTTTCCGGAAAAGGATAACGTTTACTACAAATTTCATTTTCTTGGTATTCGATACTTATACCGGCTAAATTATGCTGTATCGTTTCAAAATTTTTATTTTGAGAGTTTGCTATGCTTAAACGGAATTCCAATCCATCATGCGCATAACAGAGATAGCCGCTATACCCCACAACGATCATTAATAAAAATAATACAATTGTTTTTATTCTACTATGCTCTCCAAAACGAATCGGCTTTTCGATTAACCTATAAGTCAGCCATGCAAATATAATTGATAGGATAACAGCGATAACTCTTACGATACGTGTCGAAGCAAATCCGCTATCAATGATACGGGCAAATGAAAGTAATGGCCAATGCCATAAATACAATGGATAGCTAATCAAACCAATCCAAACCACTACACGATTTGATAAAATAAAACGATTGAACCAGGCTTCTCTACCTGCTGAAATAACAAGAGCAGCGCCTATCGTTGGTAATCCTGCCCACCAACCGGGAAATTCTTTTTGTTTGGTAATTATAAAAACACCGACGATAATTAGTATCATTCCTAACAGGGATCGAACATTGCGAGGAATATTGCTATTTACCTCAGGGACTTTTACATAGACCATACTATAAGCTAAAACAGAGCCGATTAGCAACTCCCAAAAACGTGTTTGTGGCATATAAAAAGCAGCAACCGCATCGCTATTAACTTTGCTAATATTGAGTAAAAAAGAAATGCAAAGAATAGTAATAATACTAATGAATACATTTATTTTCTTTTTCCAAACAAACCAAAGAATAAAAGGCCATGCAATATAAAACTGCTCTTCAATTGCAAGTGACCATAGATGCAGGAGCGGTTTTGTTTCAGCGGCATTGTCAAAGTAGCCGCTTTCCTTCCAAAATAGAAAGTTAGCAATAAAGCCGGCACCACCTGCAATATGCTTGCCTAACTGTTTATATTCATCTGCAAATAGCGCGAACCAACCAAGGCATAAACTAGCAATCAATACTAAAAAAAGCGCAGGAAAAATACGTTTGATACGACGGCTATAAAATTCTATAAAAGAGAAAGTGTCACGCTCGAGATTTTCAAAAATAATACCTGAAATTAAAAAACCAGAAATGACAAAAAAAATATCTACACCAACAAAACCGCCTGGCATATAACTAGGAAAGGCATGAAAAACTACAACGGATAAAACTGCAATAGCCCTTAACCCGTCAATGTCAGCGCGATATTTTGGATGGGCAAATTGATCTAAAGTTTTATTTTTAGGGGTTAGTGTATTTTCTTTTATGTCTTGGATCAAGTTCGCTCTAAACTTTTAATAAAACTTTCTAATTTTTGATGTGATACTGGGTTATTACCAACAGTCTGCACAGCGAGAGCAGCCATACATGCTCCAAGGGCAGAGGACTCCATTAAATTTCCACCGCAGCACATAGAAGCGGCAATAGCGGCTAATAAAGAGTCGCCGGCTCCTGCAACGTCAATAGGATTAGTTACTAGAGCAGGAAAATGTTCTCTTCGAATAAAATTATCTGTCAAATCTTTATTGTAAGAAATAAAGCCCTCTGCGCCGAGTTTAATTACTAAATTTTTGGATTGAGTTATAGCCATTAGGGTATTAGCTATTTGCTCCACGCCATCTTGTTGATTACTTAAAGCAATTCTTGCTTCCCTCTCGGTCGGACAAAGAATATCAAAGTTTTTAAATTTTGCAACATTTCCGACCTGACTACTACATTGTAAATCGCCAAATAAACGAATATTTTTTTTCTTTGCCAATTTTTGAATTTCATATAAGATTCTTTCGGTAATAACACCATACACAAAATCAGAAATTAAAATTCCATCGACGTCACTTGCTAATTGATTTATTTTTTCAATTACTTTATCTTCAATTGATTTCGAAAGAGAATGTTCCTTTAAACGGCTAACTCTAAATAGCTTTTGGTTTTCCACCATATACCGTATTTTAAAAGTTGTAGGTCTGGTATCATCTTGGATTAAATGAACATTAACTCCTTGAATTTCAAGATCTCTACGAACAATATCCGCATTCGCATCATTACCCACAACAGATAAAAAAAAAGATTTTGTTCCAAGCGCTTTCAAATGAGCAGCTACAATTCCAGCACCACCTACAAATTCTTTCGACTCGAGCTCCCTGACAACGAGCACCGGGGCTTCCGCACTCATACCAATTGCATCGCATGCAACGTATTGGTCAACTATCGTATCTCCAATGACAAGAATTCGTGATTTAGAAAATTGACCAATCCTCGCTATTAATTGGCTTAAAGAAATGCCTTGTCGCTGGCAAGCTTGCAAAAAGAGCAAGCGCCTCTCTAATTCTAAATCTTGTTGGCTTCCATGTAAAAGGTCTGCGCTCGCATAATGAACTTCGCCCGCATGATAGACTACTTTCCCGCCGTATGCGTCTAATGCGTATATGGCGTCCGTTAAATCTTTTCGATGCGTATTTTCAAATTCTTTTCCGAGAACTAGTTTCGCTGGCTCTACTTTTTCAATCAAAGCATCTAACTCGATTTGATTTAAAACATAAACCTTATCCACAAAATGTAAAGATGCAACTCCCTCTGCCCTCTCTAGCTGTGAAAAGTATTTAGATCTTTGCGATTCTTGTAAGTAATGATCTCCAAATATTGCGACTGCTAACTTTTTACCGAGAGACTTAGCGTATTGTAAAAAACGAATATGACCCGGGTGGATAACATTAAAATGGCCGTAGCATAGTATTAGCTCCTCTTCTTTTGAAAGTAACTCTATTTTGCCTCTATCACCGATCAAAAATACTTTTTTTATATTTGATTCATGCATCTTGTAAAATTAATTTATGAATAGGATTTTCATAGTATTTCTTTTGCCAGTCATCAAGGGGTTCCGTTTGTTTATACGGAAATTCTTTTTGCGCTAATTGTAAAGATTTAGGATTACCGATATCACGCATAATGCCAGTATTCTCCCAAGTTGCAATTTTTCCCATAAAAAAAGGAAGTACCTCTGTGCTAAAATCACCGATATTTTCCTGACGCATAATCCATTCCAAGACCTCGGGCTCTAAAATATAAATAGCAGCGTTTGCAAGATTAGAAGGAGGATTTTTTACTTTTTCATGAAACTTTTGAACAACTCCATTTGCGTCTAATTCCACTATACCACAAGATTCTGGGGTAGGCGAAATAAACGTCATCATGGTAATCAAGGTATCCTTAGGACGTGATTCGAAATGGTACTCTAAAAATTTATCAAACTCACAAACACATAAATTATCACCGTGAACAAGGAGTGTAGTTTTACCTTTGAAATATAAATAATTTTTTTTTAACGTACCGGCAGTCCCAAGGAGTTCTTCTTCATATACAGAATCAACTCGGTCTTTAAACTTGAAACGATTTAAAAATGCAAAAACATCGTCTTTTTTGTAATGCATATTTACTAAGATTTTTTTTATTTTAAGAAAAGCCATCGTATCAAGCCAAATTTCAAGAAGTGGCATACCAGAAATAGGCATTAGACATTTGGGTAAATAATCAGTAAACGGCTTTAACCTAGAACCAATTCCTGCGGCTAATAGTAAACAAGCTATATTACGCAAAGTTAAGTAATCTTCTCAGAAGGTTATAAATTCACTTCAGTTGCTTTTTCACAAAGCCATTGCATTAAAATATGCCCGACTATTAATTGTAAGTCTTCCGAAATTTGCATATCATTTATTTCAAAATGAATGGAATGATTTGCGATTAACATAGATTTACCACCACTATACCCTAATACTGCAAATGTCTTCATTCCTAATTCATTTCCGACCTCTAACGCACTTAGAACATTAGGCGAATTTCCACTCCCCGATAAAATAATTAAAATATCTCCTGCGTCAGCTTTTACCTTTAGCTGCTGAGAAAAAATTTTATCATACCCTTCATCGTTTGCAATGCAAGTGATAACAGAAGAGTTAG
>JANYCR010000567.1 GCA_025360185.1 Leptospiraceae bacterium
CAAGTTTGTGAGAGGGCTGGTAAGATGTTAACTCGGGGTATATGAATAAAGCCACGATACTAAAGAAAAAAATCGGGGTAAGTGTTGCCAGACTTAGTGGAAGTGGAATCTTTTTATAAAAATAAAATGCCGCAAGCGCAAAACAAAGAGTAACCAATAAATAAATATAATTTACATCTGTGACGAGGAAAGGAATTAGCACAATTGCAATCAATAAAATAGCAGGAATAATTACTAGTAAAATGTCCACTGCCTTTTTGCTAAAATAAGTTTGCTCCAAATTAGAAGCAAGGTAATCTTCTAAGAACTTAGAAATGTAAATAGCTCCTGCGGGTAATGCCCAGTAGATGTATTGAGGTAGTTGGTAACGAGAAAAACTAATTAGAAATAAAAATACAAATAACCATATTGGAATTACATAGTATGATTCCTTCGTCTTATTTTCTTCTATGCTTGCCAAAATTCTACGAAAGATATTTTCTTTAGAAGGATTCTTTTTTACATTTTTCAAAAATAAATAGCAAGTATAAAAAATTGGAAGAATGAATGCGGCAAACGCCCAGGAATAATTGGTAACAAAATAAAGCGGGTCAAATTTTTGATTGTACATCTGACGGTAAAATCTACCGAAGGATTGAATCCATAGAAAAAATACCGGACCGTGCGATGCAAAATCTTGGTATAACAAGTAAGACCAATAGGCAGGAAGTGAGGCTACTATAAATATGCCCGGAATCACTTTCATTCGAATGAGTAATTTCCAATCTCTCCGGAGTAAAATATCTCCCCCGATTGCAAGGGCAGGAATCACCATAGAAATAGGACCTTTCGTGATAAATCCCATACTCACAAATAGATACATCAGGTAGAACCAGTTTGGATTTTTCTTGATACCAAGATAATACGCATGAAAGGCAAATGTCAAGTAGGCTACGAGATATACATCAATCTTCGGATCTACTAGCATTGCGAATACTCCCGGTGCTACCGCATAAGCAAGACTTGCCAGGATTCCTCGCTCTTTACTCGAGGAGATAAGGACTGTAATCCGGAAAATAGAATAAAAAGATAGAAGAGTAATTAGAATAGCCGGCAGTCGATAGGCGAAGTTTGAAATTCCAAATAGCTTGTAAGAAATGGCAATCGTCCAGAAGGTTAACACTGGTTTGTCTAAGTAGTTTTTGCCATTATCCTTTAGTTGGAAAAAATTATTCGACTCGATCATTTCTCGAACAATTTCGGCATACTGAGAAGAGTCGATGTCGATCACATCATGAAAGACGGTTAAGAAATAAGGAATAGTTGCTAGGATAAATAAAATGAAGTACTTTTGAAATTGTGGCATGATAAAAACTCCTCTACTCGTCTAAGCCGGATTGCTTCATACATTCCGCCATACCGTTACAGGAATTTGGCTCTGCATCATAGCAGGTTAAAATTTGGGATTGGAATCTTGTGCATCCATCAATGCATTGAATCGTCGCGCTCTTTAAAAGCTCGCCTTCAATTTTCATTTTTTGTGCTTCTTCAGTGCATTTAACAAAGAAGCCGCAAGCCTGCGTGCATTTTTCTTCTACGGGGTCTTTGCATTGAAAGAAAAAAAATAACACTAGGGCTAATGGTATTATGCGTATTAAGTTATAGGTAAATCTGTGCATTCTAAAATCCTAAAGAATAGAAAATACTACTACCATTGATTTTACCTATAAGGAGAATAACAATACAAAATCTGTTTTTAAGGATTTCTACTTTATATTTATAAATGGAACACTATTTCCACCAAGCATATACTGAGGAAGTTTTCCATCCCATTTGTCGATTGCATTGAGTTGAATCATGAGAGGAGATACGGATACATTTTTCAAACGAAGAGTTTCAGCTTCGGCGCGGGCAGTCGCTATTTGCTGCTCGGCTTCAATTTTAATTCTTTGTAAATCGCGCTCTGCTTTTTGAGCCATTTGATCTGCTTCTTGTTTTGCTTCGATTGCTTTAGCGAAGGTTACCGAGAATTGAAAATCTTTAATCGAGAAGTCATCTATTTCAATAAAGTATTTTGTAAGTCTTGCTTCTAATGCAGCTTTGATACTCGTACTAACTTGTTCGCGAAGAGTAATTAGCTCCGCTGCGGTATACTTAGCAGTAACCCCTTTCACAACTTCTTGAATTGCCGGATCAATGATAACACTCGCATAGTTTAGTCCAATTGTTTTATAAAGCTCGTTAACCGATGCCGCTTTTAGATGATAGTTTACGGCAATCACTGTTACAATATTTTGTAAATCTTTGGAAGCAGCTTCTGCCTTTGTTTCTTCTTTTAAAACGCGAGTATCGATTTCGATTACAGTTTGTATGAGCGGCATACGGAAATGTACCCCTGCATCTAAAACTGTATCGGAAACTGCACCCATATTGAGCACAACGCCTTTATGTCCCGGGCTTACAATCACACATGGGTTTACAATGAAAATTAAAACAAGTGCCGCAACTCCTAATCCTATTTTTGTATACGTGCTAGTGCCTCCAAGATTGGGGATATTAATTACTTTTTCTACTGCCATGATATTTCTCCTAAAGTGAAATTCGATTAGTAGAGTTTATTATGGTTCAATAGAATGTAAATAGTTTTTTAGATTTCACATTGACTATTACTAGTAGTAAAAAATTATTAGGATGCACTATGATTACCAAAATAAAAATAATTCTTACTAAATTTCAAAAATTTCTTTTGAATATTCCGCTTTTCTTATTTAAAACTAATATTTATTCTGATATACATTTTTCTCGAAATAAGATTGGAAGTAGAGTAATGGATAATCATAATTTGCTGCGATTGCGATTTACTGGTTTCGTTTTGGTTTTGTGTTTGTTGTGTCAGTCTTGTGTTAGTATGATGACAACAATAATTGTTGGGGATACGCAAAAGAAAAATAAATTCAGTGCACTAAAAGAAAAATATGACTGTAGTTTTGATGATATTCTTTTCTTGAAAGATTATAATGAATTACAAGATTATAAATTTGGAATATTGACAGGCTCTGTTGATACATGGTTAGCGTATACTTACAATATTAGATTCCATCCAATTCATTGGAGTTTAGTTGGAAATTTTTATTATGGACTTTTTGGATTTACTGCTTTTTTACAAGGAATTTTCTATAATATTGGACCAGAAGAATTATCTGGTTGGCAAGATTTGGATACAAACAGGTGTAGACAAAGTTATTTTATTCAATCCTATAAATCAAAAAAAGAATTAAAGCAAGAAGAAATGAATTTCTACAAAATTCTTGCACACTATGGAAAAGATGCAGATGTATCACATGACGAAAAAAGATTTACTGAATTTCAAAGAGAGTTTTTGAAAAACAATAATCAAATTCAAGTTTATAAAAAGCATAATTATTTTTACCGTTACATCTATTACCTCGGCGGAAAAAAAGTATTTGAATCGCAGTTTAAAAAGTATTTGTATCTGCATTCCAATTAAAGCGACCTTAATAAATATAAATTTTACGTTGACTTTGGGTAATTGTGAAATTAATATTATCATACGAGGTGGGTTCATGACAACATATGAAATTTTTATTACTGTGCTTGCGCTAACTCTAAGTTTTTCAGCTTTTATATTTCAGTTTATAAAAATAATTAGAAACGAAGTCAGAGATACAATTAAAGAGACGAAGTAATGATAGATAGAATTTTATTAATTTTATACTTTAGTTGGTTTGCCTTAGCTGGAACTTTGCTTTTTTCTTATGATTCGGTTAAGGCTTATTATTCTGAAATTATGACTTTTATTTCTTTGTTTTCCTTTTTTGCGTTGATGTGGAATCTATTGAAAGGAAGAAATTAAAGGTATTGAAAAAAAGCTGTCATATGTTTTATTAACTCACCTTACGCAAAAGAGTAAAACTATGAAATATTTTCTTAAGTTAATAATATTAGATAAATCTAATGAATTAATAGAATCAATAGCCCGCGGTAGCGAACCCACCGTTAGGTGTACCCCATCTTCAGCGCTGGGCACGCTGGTCGCTCACCTTGTGTAAGGTGAGTTATTAAATTGTTATGATATATATCAGGCTTCAGATATATATTATTCATATTAAATTAATTTGTCTGTACAGAGTATGATATTTATCCACGGAGTAAAAATTATTTAAAATGAGTGTAAAAATTAAAATGGCATTATTGGTACTATCCGCATTGATTGGGATAGGAACCTTAGCAGGAATATCACAGTACCAGATAAATACGGTTTACGAAAAAGCAAATTATGGAAACGAAAATACAGTTCCAAGTCTTGTTGCACTAAACGAAGCAATTGCCTCCGTCACAACTATGCGTGTGACTATCTGGCAACATATTGCTCAATCAGAGGCATCCAAGAGAGGAGAGCTCGAAGAAAAAATGTCTTCTAGCAGACGAAAAGTAGACGAGTCATTAATAAAATACGAAGGTTTAATTTCTAATGAGAAAGATAAAGCACTCCTTGCTGCCGACAGAGCTTCTATCAGAGATTACGATGAGCTAAGAGATAAAGTTTTAGCCCTCTCCCGTGAAAATAAAAACGACGAAGCACGCGATTTCCTCATGACACAATTAGGCGGAGAACCAGCATTAGTCGTAGAGGTAGCAAATAAAATTGCAAAGGGCGACTTATCTTCTGAAATTTCTCTTAACTATGGTGACACAAACAGCCTATTTGCCGCTATCAAGAAAATTGTAAATACGATTCAATTCTTAGTAAAAGATTTAGAAATGCTTTCCCGTGCTGCTGTCGATGGTAAACTTGCTACTCGCGCCGATGCAAGTAAACACGAAGGTGATTTCCGTAAGATTGTAGACGGGGTTAATAACACATTAGACGCTGTGATTCTTCCTGTACAAGAAGCTTCCAGCGTATTACTCGAATTATCCAAAGGCAATCTAAAGGCAAGAGTAACAGGAGACTACAAAGGAGATCATGCTACTATTAAAAATTCTCTGAACTCAAGTCTTGTCACTTTGAACGAGTATGTGGGAGAAATATCAAGAGTTCTTTCTTCCATGTCCGCGGGTGATTTAACTGTTGAAGTAACAAAAGATTTCGCGGGTGATTTTGCAGAAATCAAAAAAGCTTTAACTCTCATCGTTGATTCCTTC
>JANYCR010000572.1 GCA_025360185.1 Leptospiraceae bacterium
CGCTAATGATGATAGCATCCTCAAAATTGTAACCTTCCCATGGCATAAATCCAACAAGAACGTTCTTTCCAAGAGCAAGGTATCCATTATCAATCGCAGGACCATCAGCGAGAATAGTTCCCTTCACGAGAATATTTCCCATATCGTCCATTTTCTCGCCTTCAATGACTTGACCCGCAAGAGTGTCGCCCTTAGCAACTGTAGCACCTTCTTTTACGATAGGAGAAAATTCTTTGGTTCCTTCGATGAGCGAATAAGTAACCTTATCCTCTCCATATTGAACTTCTAATTTTTCTTTGGATATCTTTAATACTTTTCCATCTTGCTCTGCCATCAGAACAGAAACAATAGGTCTTTGATTAAAGCAGGTTCCCTGGTTTGTTTTTTTGTATTTGATAAGTGGGTATACTACTGGATCCTTACTTCCCTCTTCTTTAATCGTAACTGCTTTAGAGTCAACTTTTGTAACGATACCAGGTTTCTTTGCAACGATACAAATTCTAGAATCATAAGCTGCTCTTCCTTCCATACCAGTTCCTACATACGGAGCTTGCTCTACCATTAAAGGCACAGCTTGACGTTGCATGTTAGAGCCCATGAGTGCACGGTTCGCATCATCATGCTCAAGGAATGGAATTAATGCAGTCGATACAGATACAACTTGCATTGGAGCTAAGTCCATGTATTGAATTTCATTTGGATTTCTAAAAGGGAAATCAGACCGGTGACGAGTAGAAATTAGTTTACTTTTAAAATCTCCCTTGTCATCTATCGAAGCCGAGGCTTGCGCAATATAGTGATATTCCTCTTTATCCGCAGTCAGAAATTCGATTTGCTTTTGAACCTTTCCTGCTTTCACAGTTTTATAAGGCGTTTCTAAAAATCCATAATCATTAACACGTGCATACGAAGACATGGAAAGAATCAAACCAATATTCGGACCTTCAGGAGTTTCAATCGGACACATTCTACCATAATGGCTATAGTGAACGTCACGCACTTCAAACCCTGCTCTATCACGGGATAGACCACCGGGACCAAGAGCATTTAATCTTCTCTTATGAGTTAATTCAGCCAATGGATTTGTTTGATCCATGAACTGAGAAAGTTGAGAAGAACCAAAAAATTCATTCACGACAGCAGTTACTGGTTTGATAGAAATTAAAAGTTGAGGAGTTTGTTGTTCAATTTCTTGAACTGTCATTCTTTCTTTGATTACTCTCTCCACGCGAGAAAAACCAAGTTTTAATTGATTGGAAAGTAATTCTCCAACAGATCTAACACGTCTATTTCCTAAATGGTCTATATCGTCATGATAGTAATTTTCTACCTCTGACATAAGCATTACCAAATAGCGAACTGTCTCCATAATGTCTTCAGGACGAAGAGTTCTGTTATCGCAGTTAGTAAATTCTTTTGGTTTATGAAATTCAAATTTGCTATTGATTTTATAACGACCAACTTTTCCTAAATCAAATGTTTTAGGAGAAAAGAAAAGTCTTTTGAGCTCTGACTCTGCATTTTCAATTGTAGAAGGCTCACCCGGACGCATAATCATATGTAACTTCTTGATTGCTTCTTCGTAGTCGTTTACTCCGTCTTTTTCGAGACAGTTGATGATGATGGAATTGTCTTTTCCATTTGGAAAATCAATTACATTGACTTCCTTGACTTTCATCTCTTTGAGAATATCAATATTATCCTCATTGATCTTAGAGCCGGCTTCGAGCATGACTTCACCATTCTCAAAGTTGATGATGTCAGAAATAGTTCTTCTACCGATTACTTTTTTTAATTCTTTTGGAGAAGCACCATAGATTTTAACCTTAGAAGAAGAGTAAAATAATTTTAATACATCTTCATTGAGTCCGACTTTTAATGCTTTCAATAGAAGAGTTGCTGGAAATTTTTTCTTTCTATCAATTTTTGCAACAAGAATACCTTTGTTGTCGATTTCAAATTCTAACCAAGAACCACGGTATGGAATAACACGTGCTGAATAGGTTGATTTGACTTGATCGTAAGCAAAGAAAATACCTGGTGATCTATGTAACTGACTAACAACAACACGCTCTGCTCCATTGATAATAAAAGTTCCTTGGTCGGTCATAATAGGAAGATCGCCCATATAGACAACCTGCTCTCTGATCTCACCTGTTTCTTTGATAATCAAACGGATAACAGACTTTAAAGGAAGTGCAAAACTAGAATCGGTATCTTTGCATTCTTGTTGGTCGCGTCTCTTTTCTCCAAGAATATAATGACTATATTCCATAATCACATCGCCATTCGGACTTTCAATCGGAAAGGTTTCTTGAAATACTGCCTCCAGTCCTTGATTCTTACGTTTGGTCGGATCTTTCACATCAGCTTGTAAGAACCAATCAAAAGATTTCTTTTGAATCTGAATTAAATTAGGAAGAAAATCGAGATTCGTAATTTTACCAAAGTTTACCCTTTTGCGTTCATTATGAGTAATCATTAAAATTTAAACTCCTGGAGTGTGAGCCTTGCGGCTTAATAAGAAATATGAAACGAAACAAAAAAAAATATACCGAATAATGCCTGTTAACCGGCATTAAAATATAATTTATTGTCCAAGTTTAGGGAATGTAAAACGAGAAGACAGTCACGCTAAGACGCAAAGTCCGCAAAGAATTCTAATCATCGCTTTCGCGAATTAAGTCTACTTTGCGTCTTAGCGTCTGTCTTTACGTGAAAACAATCAGGCTACAAGACCCTACTGAATAATTTGCATAGTAGAAATTATTTTTTAATTTCTACTTGTGCACCAACGTCTTCTAATTTCTTTTTGATTATATTAGCTTCGTCTGGTGAAATGCCTTCTTTAACAGCTTTTCCACCAGCTTCCACTAGGTCTTTTGCTTCTTTTAAGCCTAGACCGGTAATTTCACGAACCGCTTTGATCACGTCGATCTTTTTATCACCATGTGCTTTTAAAATAACACTAACTTCAGTTGGTTCTTCTGCAACAGGAGCTCCACCACCACCTCCGCCAGCAACCATAACCGGTGCTGCAGCAGAGATACCAAACTTAGCTTCCATAGCTTTTACTAGTTCAGCCGCCTGAACTAAAGTAAGATTTCCAATTTGCTCTAATAAACTTTCTGTTGACATGTTTTCTCCTTGTGTCGTCTTTAAAAAATTGTTATACTAAATGTTTTAATCCGTAGCACCCGCATATATGCGGCTGCTACAAATTTATCTATTACTCGGCTGCCGGTGCTGCTTCTGCTGCTCCGCCTGCGTTCTTTTCTGCAACAGCATTGATTGCTCTTGCGAGAGTAGACATTACATTGTTCATACCGAATGCGATTTGAGTTAAAAGTTCTTCTCTAGAAGGAAGTCCTGCAATTCCTTCTACACCCTTTGTATCAAGAACAGCACCATCAAAAAAGCCACCCTTCATAACTAGATTTTCATTTGCCTTTGCAAAATCCTTACAAATCTTTGCTACTGTTGGTAGATTATCTTTAGAAAAAATTGCTGCTAGTGGTCCTTTATAGCTTGCTCCAAAATCAATTTCCTTCGAAGAATGATTGGAAGATTCTTTCAAAGCTCTCAGAAATAAATTGTTCTTGAGAACTTTCATTTCAGAGCCTTCTTTTCTAAGATTTGCTCTTAGATCAGTCATATGCTTTACAGTTAAACCACTGTACGCCGCTAAGATAAAATTAGGTTTTGCTTCTAATTTAGATTTTAATTCAGCTACTGCTGCTACGTTTTCTTGATTTGCCATAATAAATTTCTCTCTTTCTTAAATAACAGAATTTGCTAATTCTTTAGCGTCTACTTTTACACCAATTCCCATCGTTGCACTCACCGCAAAGTTCTTTAGGTAATCACCCTTTGCATCAGATGGTCTATCTTTAAATAAAGTTGCAACGACTGTTGTGATGTTTTCGACTAACTTTTGTTTGTCGAAAGATACCTTACCAACTCCAAGATGAATCACTCCACCTTTGTCTGGACGATATTCGACTTTACCACTTTTTAGTTCAGTAATAGCTTTTACTACATCATTAGTAACAGTTCCCGCTTTTGGCTTTGGCATTAAGCCCTTACGACCAAGAACAGGACCGAGTTTTCCTACTTCTTTCATCATATCAGGGGTAGCCACGCAAGCATCGAAATCAGTCCAACCCGCTGCGACTTTCGCAATCAAATCCATATCGCCTACAAATTCTGCGCCTGCAGATTTTGCTTCAGCTTGTTTCTCACCTTTGCAAAAAACAAGAACACGAACAGTCTTTCCAGTTCCATGAGGAAGGGAAACAGTACCACGAATGTTTTGTAGACTTTTGTAGTTTACCTGGGTCGCAATTTCGATAGAGCCGTCAAACTTTGTATAAGAAGTTTCCCTTGCTAAACCAACTGCATCAGTTAAATTGTATAACTTTTCTCTATTTACTTTGTCTTTTAGTGCTTTGTATTTTTTACCGCGTTTCATAAGTACCTACTTTAAAATTAACCTGCCACAGTGACGCCCATAGAGCGGCATGTACCAGCAATGATATTTACTGCTGCATTTAGATCATTTGCATTTAAATCTGCTTGCTTCGTTTTTGCAATTTCTTCCAATTGCTTTCTAGTAATCGTTCCCACTTTAGTTACATGCGGGGTTCCAGAGCCAGATTCAATTCCGATTGTTTTTTTAACAAGAAGGGCTGCTGGTGGAGACTTTGTTACAAATGTAAAACTTTTATCACTAAAAACGCTAATTACAACTGGAAGTTTCATTCCAATTTGTGTTTTCGTTTTTTCATTGAATTGTTTACAAAATTCCATGATGTTCAGACCTGCTTGACCTAATGCTGGTCCAACAGGAGGGGCTGGATTTGCTTTACCTGCCTCTACTTGTAATTTAATCTGTTTAACAAATTTTTTAGCTGCCATTTTAATAGAAATCCTTACTTAAAATAATTTAACTTTTTCCTACTTGTAAAAAATCCAATTCTACTGGTGTAGAGCGCCCAAAGATTTCAACTTTGACGCGAAGTCTTCCCTTGTCAGGGAAAATTTCGTCTACGATACCACTGAAATTTGCGAATGGTCCATCCACAATTTTCAAAGTTTCTCCAACATTGAATAAAAGCCGAGGCTTCGTGGTTTCTTCTGATTTGACATCACCCATTTCATTGAAGAGATTTTTAATCTCTTCAAGAGTAAGTGGCTCAGGCACTTTGTTCCCAACAAATGTAGAAACAGAAGGAAGATTCTGAACCATGAACTGGGTATCTGGATTCATATCCATTTCAATAAGAACATAGCCAGGCATTAGTTTTTTCTTGGTGATAGTTTTTTTGCCATTACGCATCTCTGCGACTTCCATAGTAGGAATTTTGATTTGGGTAATCTTTTCCTCTAGAGAATGTTGGGCTACCATCTTCTCAATATTGGTCTTAACTTTATTTTCATGACCAGAATAAACTTGTAATGCGTACCACTTAATTGCCATAATTTCTAAACCTATTAACCCGAAAGACTCCAAAACCATTTAAGGAGTCTTACAAATAGAGAATCAGACACAAATAAAAACAGTGAAAATACAATCACTGTACCTAACACGACCATAGTAGAGTTGATAACTTCTTCTCTAGAAGGCCATTGTACTTTTTGCAGTTCTGCTCTACACTCTTGTAAAAATGTTATTGCTTTCATAATAATTACTCTAAACTTTATCTTGCCATTTGGCAGGCCCGGAGAGAATCGAACTCCCACCAAGGACTTTGGAGATCCTAGTTCTACCATTAAACTACAGGCCTAACTCAGACTATCACAGCCCTCTGCCAGGCTTGAACTGGCGACCCCTTCCTTACCATGGAAGTGCTCTACCACTGAGCTAAGAGGGCAAAACTAGCCTTCTTAATTGCTAATAATAGCCAGAAATATCACTTTTTTTGAACTAGGTTTAAAGTCAACCTATAAGATACATAGTTGCGATAAAAAATCCTTGTTTTTTAAATCGAGTTCTTTAAGTTGATATACTGC